>CALCPB010000582.1 GCA_937897665.1 uncultured Halomicronema sp.
CTGTTGCTCCAACCGAGAGAGGAGTAAAAGATCGCTACTGAGACGAATCAACCGATCCACTTCTTGGTCAATCGCTTGCAGGGTTTCCTTATATACCTCTGCGGTACGGGGTTGACTCAGTGCCACATGCAATCTTCCCTTTAGCGTAGTTAAGGGAGTTCGGAGTTCATGGGACGCATCAGCCGTAAATCGCTTTTCATGTTCAAATGTGGCCTGTAACGAATCCAGCAGCTCATCAAACATCGTTGCCAGTCGTTCTAACTCATCATCCGTAGTGCTCTGATAACGAATACGCTGAGTCAGATCGCCACTGACGCTCACCTGTTCTGCAATTCGAGTGATTTGACCAATCGGTTTCAGAGCACGGTTAGCCAGAAACAACCCTCCTAAACCCACCATCCCAATGAGTAGCGGAATTTTCAGCAGGTGCTGGTTTAACAGGTTTTGTAAGGTGACATCAACGGGTTGCAAGGAACGAGCCACTGTTAACCATCCGGGGGGTCTGTCTTCTCGCGGCAGTATTTCCTGCGTATAAATTCGCCACCGGCCATCCTCGGTCATGAGTGTCTTAAAACCGGGCTGCAAGCCTTGCTGAGTCGGTAACGTGAGTGAATTCCCAAAGTGTTCTTTTAGCGAGCCATCCCGCGCTAGCAAATAAATCTCGACTCCTGCATCATTCAACAATGAGGCGAGCACCGGCGCTTCCTGACGGGGGTCAAACATCAGAGCATCAACTTCATCATCAAGATTTTTCAATGCTTGAATAGCAGTCACTTCTAGCGCATTGTCAATCTGATCGAATAGCGTCTGACGAAACCTAACATCCATAACGCCATCGGACTCGAGCATGGAAAGACCAGCCATCACGCCGTCCCACGCAACCAGACGTAATCGCAAGTTGTACCATGGTTTCCGATACTTCATCACTACAGCGAAAAAGGAGACTAATCGGGCACAGGGCTCTTACCATCTACACTGAGTCGGTACCCTACCCCCCTTACCGTTTGGATCAGTGAGGATGGTTCGCCCCGATCAATTTTGCGCCGGAGGTATCCGATATACACATCAATCACTTTGAAATCCCCGTAGAAATCAAAGCTCCAGACATGCTGAGCAATTTGAGTTCGGCTGAGAACCTGATTAGGATGGCGCATCAAGTATTCTAGCAGGGAAAACTCGCGGGGGCTGAGTTCAATGGAGCGATCGCCCCGTCTCACCAAGCGTTGAACGGTATCCATCTCCAGATTCCCGACCTGTAGCAATACATCGTTTTGGAGGGGAGGGCGCCTCAACAATGCCCGCAACCGAGCCAGTAGTTCTGTGAAGTCGAACGGTTTGATCAGGTAATCATCTGCTCCTGCATCAAGTCCCAACACCCTATCCTGTACCGTATCCAGTGCGGTTAACAACAGCACCGGGGTCTGCAATCCTCGCTGGCGCAAATTTTTCAATACGCTCAGCCCATCTAATTCGGGGAGTAAGACATCCAGTACAATCACATCGTAATCAGCAGCGCTCGCATAGTTGATGCCTTCATTACCATCGGCAGCGATATCTACGGCGTATCCTGCTTCGTTCAACCCCTGATGGATAAACCTGGAAATCCCCGCATCATCTTCCACGACTAATACACGCATACCCAGCTGATGCTCCGCAATTGCTCCATGTTCACAGTGTCGCTGCAAAGAAAATAGTAGCATCAACTTTTCTTGCTAGGGGTGCGCCCGCCTCAAGGTCGCTAGCTAACCACGGCAGCAGACGGGCAAAAGCCCCTGTGGAGCGACTGAATTAATCGCCGCCACTGCATTCCGCCGCTATACTAACGTCTTCTTGACAGTCACAATAGATTGACCAATGTCTTCCTTAACATGTGCTAAAAAATTGATGTAGTACATCACCTTGGAAGTTGTAATAATTGGTGCGAGAGGGTAAAGCAACTGAGAAGCTTTATTTCTTGGGCTTATTCTATGGCAAGAGTATAGAAAATACAGTGACACTGTTGAGATTACGGTTGCTAAGGCGAAGAAAGTAATGGGTTAATTACCTAGCCGCAAAACAGTTCAATCCTTAAAGAAAGAGGGGAGTCCTCATGTTGTGTTCATCTTTCCTTTGAAAGGATATTGAAAAAAGAAGTCAAGCTATGAAAGTCCCAATGCCTACCCGCTTACTATCCTGATTTAGCGACGCCAAATCGGTAAGCTGTTCTAGTCGAGTGCAGCGTGCAATCTCAGCGAATTCCTGTAATCCCCTGACGTATGGCTAAAGTCCGAACGGTCAAGCTCGATTGCAATTCCCCAAATCAGCGGTTCCGACAGATGAACTGGGCACAGTATCTAGCGGGAACTGCTATCGTTGTTGTGACTTTAGCCGCCTGCTATAGCTATGGCGTCATTCGACGTTTAACATTGGAGAGCCTGCAGCAAAATGCTTTTCTGGAAGTACAAAATGGGGCGAATGAAATCGATCGCTGGCTGTCTACGCTGTAGTCTCAAACTGAGGCGATCGCCAATACTCCAATGGTTCAAACTCTAGACTGGTCAACCATAGAACCCTACTTTATGGCTGAACTGAACCGGATTCAAGGCCCATTCAAGCTCTCGTTGATTGGGAAAGACGGCTATTTGGTTGCCAACACATCAGCTGGTCTCAGTCGCAAAGACTTACGCCACCGTGCCTATCTCCAAGAAGTCATGCAGGGCTAGACATTTGTAAGTGACGCGGTTGTCTCCCCCACCACTGGTGTCACTCAAATATTGATATCAACACCAATTTGGTCCCAAGCATCGTCTAATTCCCCTCCATTGGGCGCCTCAGATGTCGTTCAGCACAATTCAGTCATCTTAGGTGCTGTTAACAGTGCTGTTACCGTTGAGCTGGTTTCTGAGGTGGTCTCAACGCTGCAGTATGGGGCTAAAAGCTATGCATTTGTCCTTAATTCTGATGGCCGGGCGATGGTTCATCCAGATACCCGACGGATGTCAACTCAGGAAGAACCCGCATCTAGTTTACTAGACGATGCTAATGCAGATTTGGCTGCTGTAGCGCAAGAAATGGTTAACCAGCAAACGGGAATTGAACTGCGAACCATTGATGAACAGGTTCAATATATTGCGTATCTCCCAATGCAAGAAGCAAATTGGGCGATCGCCTTTGTCATTCCCAAGGATAATATTGAGCATCAATTGCGGCCGTTAGATCTCATTGCGTTTGCCCTCGGAACACTAGCCCTGAGCCTGATAATTGTGTTCTGGCGATTCCAAACAGCTCGGCAGCAACGGCTTCGTAATAGTCACGCAGCTACTGAAGCTGCCAACCGCGAGCTAGAAAAACGAGTGCAGGAGCGCACGCTTGAACTCGCTCAAGCAAAGGATCAATTAGAGATTCGAGTGGAGGAGCGTACGGGTGAGCTAGCTAGGGCTTTAAGTAATCTCCAGCAAGCTCAGTTGCAAATGGTGCAATCGGAAAAGATGTCCGCATTGGGCCAACTGGTGGCAGGTGTAGCACATGAAATCAATAATCCGATGAGTTTTATTCACGGTAATCTTGAGCCAGCCAAGGAATATATGCAAGATTTGTTTGGCTTACTGGAACAATATCAGCAGTATTATCCTCAACCTCATCTGGACATTCAAAAAACAATTGAAACCATTGATTTAGAATTTTTACAAGCTGATTTTGTAAAACTGCTTCAATCCATACAGGCAGGAACCGATCGTATTCAAGCCATTGTCAATTCATTGCGAAACTTCTCGCGATTGGATGAATCAACCGTGAAGGCTGTGGATGTGCATGAAGGTTTGGATAGCACTCTCACAATTTTACAAACCCGCCTACGGGCTCAAGACTGGCGACCCGAAATTCAAATCATCAAAGAGTATGATGAGCTGCCACTGATTGAATGCTACGCGGGTCAACTGAACCAAGTCTTTATGAATATTATTAGCAATAGTATTGATGCGCTAGAAGATCAGGCGGAGCATAAATTTTCACGTTGCATCACCATTCGGACAGTAGCAGAGGCGAAGTCAGTGGTGATCAAGATTCAGGATAATGGTCCTGGGATGAGCACTACAACCGATCACCTCTTTGACCCCTTCTTCACAACAAAGCCCGTGGGCAAAGGGACGGGGCTAGGTCTCTCGATTAGCTACCAAATCATTACTAAAAAGCACGGTGGCATGTTGATCTGTGATTCTTTTTTAGGGGGAGGTGCATTGTTTACTATCACCCTTCCAACTACGCTGTAAAGCTGATGAGTTTTTATTTTAGAAGTTTTGGCATGACAAGGAATCTGCTGGAATTTAAAGATTTGGAAGTACAATCGTGGCAGCATAACAACCCCAATGCACACCGACCGTTGAGAAGCTATCTATGAGGATTAAAGGCTTACGGGGTGACATAATGCTTACAACGTAGTCAGGAGAGCGTCCATAGCCTTCAAACCCCGTAAATAAAATTCCATTTTGTTACGGTTAAGTCGCATGAGAGCATGGACCTGTTGTTGATAACTCACTCAAAACGGGACCCAACGATAAGCAGCTAACCCGACATGGAGTTTTCTGTGCCGTTTCTGAGAACGCTCAGCTCGTTCGGGTCTAGCAATGTACTTTTGGAGAGCCTGTTGCTTCAATCGTTTTCCTTGTGAGCAGGCACAGATATACGCAATGGCGACGACCAAAACCATCGCCATAAATCGCCTGCCCCCTAATCGACAGTCCTCCAGGCAATACCCCCCAGATTTTAGATCTCGAAACATCTCTTCAATGCCAACCCTTTTTTGGTGCTGAACACGGTCATTAGCTATCTTTAACCACTTACAATAGATGCTCCAGTAATCTTCTGCTAGAGATAAATAAAAGCTGAATTTGTGCCACCACCTTGACCAATAGCAATTTGAATATTAAGGTGAGCCAAACTTTCAAGATAGCGAGCCGTATAAAGAGAGCCGGTATCAATTGGGGCATAACCAATATCTCTAGCTAGTGTCATAACCTGTTGTTTAGCCTCAGCATTGTCTCCTGCAATAAATGCGGTGACCGCTTGTCCCTCCCTCACAGGTTCATGCATCACATCTGCAAAGATGGTATTGAAAGCCTTGACAACATGGACTTCTGGCAACAGGCGGCTGATTTCTTCAGAGGCGGAGTTTTCCTGCCCAAGCAACTTCGGCGACCAGTCAGCATTGAGTGGATTAGTACTATCAATCACAATCTTTCCTTTTATTGCTTCAGCCAGTTCTGGTAATACATCGGCACAAGCATTGAAAGGAATGGCGAGTGTTACAACCTCTGCACGCTCGGCAGCATCTTTGAACATTGCAGAGGGATAAGGTAACTCCTGACTGGAAACCGAACGTAAACCGATAATAATTTCATGCCCAGCTTTGCTGAATAGGCTAGCGAACTGCTTGCCAACATTACCAAACCCTAAGATGGCAATCTTCATGAATCATCTCCAAAAGTTTTAGGTGCTTCGAGAAGGGAATAACTGAACTATAGGCACCCCTGTATCTGATGTAAACTAGGTACCTGGAGGTAACTACTATGCTTGAACATCAAGATATAGAACTCAAAGCCAATGTCTATACAGCAATCTGCCCATCTAGAGAGGTATTGGCATCGATCGGAGAAAAGTGGGTTTCGTTGATCATTGGAGCGCTAGACGGTAGGGTTATGCGTTTTGGTGAACTGAAAAGATTTTGCGAAGGGATTTCACAAAAAATGTTGACCCAAACGTTGCGCAAACTAGAACGAGATGGACTAATAAGGCGAACCTTATACACAGATGTACTTCCCATAAAAACTGAATATCGATTAACTGAACTCGGCAAAAGTCTATTGCCTATCGTTCAGGCTGCCAAATTATGGGCTGAAGACAACTTG
>CALCPB010000583.1 GCA_937897665.1 uncultured Halomicronema sp.
AAACCATAAATAAAATTTTCTTATAAGATAGATTTTTGTCGCTTTTAAAACAAAAACTGCTTTTTATCGATGTTTATCTCGGGCAGGCTAAAGACCCATGAGGATACTACTCGTTGAGGATGATGACTCGGTCACAGCCGTGCTTGAGAAGAGTTTAGCGAGCGAGCATTATGCCGTCGATGTGGCGGGAGATGGTCATGCAGGCTGGCAGATGGTCAATTCTTTTGAATATGACCTGATCATGCTGGATGTGATGCTGCCGAAGCTCGATGGCCTGCAGTTTTGTCAGAAACTGCGCGATCATGCCTATCACATGCCGGTGTTGTTGCTGACTGCGCTCGATTCGAGTACGCAAAAGATTGCGGGTCTGGATGCGGGAGCCGATGACTACATCACGAAGCCCTTTGAGCTGGCAGAGCTATTGGCGCGGGTGCGCGTGCTGCTGCGCCGGGGGCAGACGTCGCTGCTATCGGTTTTAGAGTGGGAAGCTTTGCGGCTCGACCCCAATAGTCAAGAAGTCACCTATGGCGATCGCCCGGTGAAGCTAACCCCGAAAGAATTTCGCCTGCTGGAATTGTTTCTGCGCAAGCAGGCTCAGGTGTTTACGCGCGGCGGCATTTTAGATCGGCTCTGGAGCTGTAGCGAAGCACCGGGCGAAGACACCGTCACGGCTCACATTCGCGGGCTGCGCCGGAAGCTTGTGGACGTGGGGGCACCCAGTGACCTAATTAAAACGGTTTACGGCATTGGCTATCGTCTCAAGCCTGCGCGTGCTAATGTGCTGCCTGCCCCCGCCGCCCCCGCTCGCCCGGCAAAACAGCCGCCACCTGCGCCCACTTGCCAACAGCAAACCCAAGCGGCCCTGGCGACTTTGTGGCAATCGGTCAAGTCTCAGCATTTCGACCGGCTGGCCTTGCTCAAGCAAATGCTGCAGGCATTACACACTCAGCAGGTGACCGACGATTTGCGGCACCGGGCGACCCGAGCGGCCCATAGCCTGGCGGGAGCGCTCGGCATCTTTGGCCTGCGGTCCGGGTCAGAATTAGCGCGCTCCATTGAGCTGATACTGCGGGGGGAGGCCCCGATTACTCCTAATGATCAACACCAGTTGGCGCAGCTGATCAAGACGCTAGATCAAGAACTCAATCAGGCTTTGAGTTCGATGCAGCCGGTGCAGTCGGGATTGGCCGCGCCGCTGCTGGTCATTGTGGATGATGATTTACCGCTGATCGCGCGGGTATCTGAGGCCATCAGCCAGCACTTGCAGGTGCAAACGGCCTTAGATGAAGCGGCCCTTCAAGATTTATGGCCGGCACTGATGGGGGCGCATCCTGCTGGCAAGTCGGGCGATCGCCCACCGGTTGTCACCGCCGAGACGGCCCTCCCCGACGTCGTGTTGTTGAATATCACCCTCGCCGATTGCGATCGCGGTGATTTGCGACGGCTGTCACAGCTGATCAATCAGGTGCCGTCGCTCCTCGTGCTGGTGTGCAGTCGCGATGATCACCTGGCCAATCGGGTCAAAGCGGCTCAGTTAGGCAGTCAGGCCTTTTTGCCTCACCCCGATGTTGCCGCTGTGCTCAAGAGTGTGCTCAGCGTGCGATCGCGCTTTCCGGCCTCGGCCCATAAGGTCATGATCGTCGATGATGACCCCCAGATTTTGCAAGCGCTGCAGACCTTTTTAGAACCGCAGGGGTTTCAGCTCATCACTCTCAATCAGCCCCTGGATTTTTGGGCGACCCTGCAGGCCGCCGCCCCCGATCTGCTGCTGCTGGATATCGAGATGCCCAAATTTAACGGGCTCGAACTTTGTCGCACCGTTCGTCAGGCCCCGATTTGGAACCAGCTGCCGATTATCTTCTTCACGGCTCACGGTGATGTCAACACTAAAGCCGCTGCCCTGAGAGCCGGAGCCAATGACCTAGTCGAAAAATCGCTGACGCAATCCACCCTCCTCGATCGCCTGTTTGAACAACTCAAGCAATCGCAGTTGCAGCAAGCTATGACCGCGATCGCCGAAATCCCCATCTGACTGGGATCAGACCATTCCGTCTGCCACCCTTTGGTACGGGCGAGGCAGTCTCGAAATCACTCATCAGGTTTGATCAGTACGTTTGCACGTGAACGCCTCGCCCCGACGCATCCGAATCTTTGAGAATGCCTCGCCCTTCCCCAATCCTCACACCCTCCACCACCGCCCCTCCCGCATGTTTCCCTCCTCTTCCATCCCGACCCTCGAAGGACTCCTCCATCGCATTACCGATCGCATTCGTCGCTCGATTGAGCTGCCCGATATTCTGACCTCAACCGCGACGGAAACCCAGCGATTTTTGGCCACCGATCGCGTCAAGGTCTATCGCTTTCACGATGATGACAGCGGCGAAGTGGTAGCGGAGGCGATGAGTGCCCGCAAGTTGCCCTCTTTGCTGGGGCATCGCTTTCCAGCTGAGGATATTCCCGATCGCTCCCGCGAAATGTTTTTGGCGGCTCGGCAGCGCACGATTGTTAATGTCGCCAAACAAGAAATTGGCATTAGTCATCTGGTGGACTACCGCACCCAGAGAGCGCTCGATCACAATCTTTGGTTTCGCTCGGTTGATCCTTGCCATGTGGAATATCTCACCGCGATGGGGGTGCAGGCGTCGTTGGTGGTGCCCCTGCTGCATCAACATCGCCTCTGGGGATTACTCGTCGCTCATCACAGCACGCCGCGATGGTTTAGCCCTCAAGAATTAGAAATGATGCAGCTGATTGCCGATCAAGTCACCGGAGCGATCGCCCACGCCACTCTGCTGACGCAAAGTCGCCTCAAGACTCACCGCGAGGCCACCCTCAACCGCGTGGCCTCGCAGCTGCAAGACAATAGCAAACGCTCACTGCAAACGGCCCTGCACCAAACCGACACGGCACACAACAGTACGGGTGGGCGGCTCTATCTCGCCCCCCAATGGGCGAAAGCAGCGCCGCAAATTCTCCTGAGTGGGGCGCAACCGAGTCTCAATACTGAGGATGGTCGCGCCCAGCGGCGCACTCAGCCGCCGGTGTTAGAAGAGTTGCCGGACTGGCAAACCTGGCTGACTCATGAAATGCCGACGCAGCCCGGCTCCCAAATCTGGGCGATTACCGATACGCATCAGGCGCATTTGCCCTCAACCCTCGACTCGGCCTTGCGCCGCCGCGATATGCGGGGCCTCTTGGTAATGCAGCTCTATCACCAAAACCGCCAATTAGGCTATCTCAGCTTGTTTCGCCAGGCGATCGCGATCGAAAATATTTGGGCGGGGCGACTGAATACGGCTGACCCCCGACAAAACCGCCCGCGGCAGTCGTTTGAGACCTGGCGCGAACTCAAGCGCGGTCAGGTGCAGCCATGGACAGCCCAAGACCTGGAGTTAGCGCAAGCCTTGGCCGATCAGTTCGCTTCAGTGATCTATCAGACGCAGCTTTACCAAGAAGTGCAAAGGCTGAATGCGGATCTGGAAAAGCGCGTCTTCCAGCGGACTGCAGAGTTAGAGAGCGTCAATACTGACTTAAGGCTAGAGATTCTCGAAAGAGAACTCACGCTGGCCGAGCTGCAGCAGGCGAAGGACTCGCTCAAGCAGTTAAGTCATCAAAATGACCTGATTTTGCGATCGGCAGGCGACGGCATTTATGGTCTGGATGCTCAGGGCCAGGTTGTTTTTGTGAATCCTGCTGCCGCCAAAATGCTGGAGCAGCCCACCCAACAGCTCATTGGTCAATTTATTCATCCCCTCATCGCCCAGGCGCGGCCCGATGGCACCCCCTATGAGTGGCCCGACAGCCCCATTTACGACACGCTGCATTCAGGGCAGACCCACTATGTCTCGGGCGATTTGTTTCATCGGCAAGATGGTTCGAGCTTTGCCACCGAATACGTCAGCACGCCGCTGCGAGAGGCCGACCGGATTTTAGGCGGGGTGGTGACCTTTAGAGACATTACTGAGCGGCAAATGATCGAACGGATGAAAGATGAATTCATCTCCGTCGTTAGCCATGAATTACGCACCCCCTTGACCTCCATTCGCGCGGCTCTCGGGCTGCTGGCGGCCACCAACCTCGATATTCACTCGCAAAAACGTCAGCGAATGGTGGAAATTGCGTTTTCGAATACGAATCGCTTGGTGCGTCTGGTCAATGACATTCTGGATGTGGAGCGGATCAAGTTGGGTAAGGTCACCCTCAGCAAGCAAATGTGTGACCTGGCCGATATTCTGGCTCAGGCTGCAGACGAGATGCGCGCGATCGCCGAAAAAAACCGCATTCACCTGGCGGTCAACCCCCTCTCTGTCAAGCTTTGGGCCGACCCCGATCGCCTCTTTCAAACGTTTACCAATCTGCTGAGCAACGCCATCAAATTTTCTCCGGCGGGGTCAACGGTGACCGTCATTGCCGAAACGATTCACCCCGGACAACTGTTGTTAGATCCCACCCACTCTCTCTCGCAAAGGCTAGAGGCGCTGATGGAGCCGCGAGAAACTGCTGTCCCTGCGGTGCTGTTAGTGCAGGTCAAAGATCAGGGGCAGGGCATTCCTGAGAACAAGTTGGAGGTGATTTTTCAACAATTTGAGCAGCTCAACGTTTCCAATACCGGTCACCAAGGCGGCACGGGGCTGGGATTGGCCATTTGCCGCAGTATTGTGCAACAGCATGACGGACAAATTTGGGCGGAGAACAATGCCGACGGGGGCAGTACTTTCTTTGTGGTGCTGCCGCTATCGGCTGAGCCCGACCGGCCGGCCCAGCCTTAAAGCAACTGGTGCCTGACTGATCGGGCCGGGCGATATCGATTTTTCAGCACTGCAAACGTCACCGCTTACGACTCGTGCCCACCGTTTATATCAAGAGAGTTTCCCATGGCCTCCAAACAGATTCTCATTATTGATGATGAAGCCGATATTCGAGAAGCGACTCAGATTTGCCTGGAAATTACGGGACAGTGGGAGGTGCTCAAGGCCAGTAATGGGCCAGAGGGCATTGCGATCGCGAAAACGGCCACCCCTGATGCCATTTTGTTAGACATCATGATGCCTGAAATGGATGGGCTCGCGATTTTGCAAAAACTCCAAGAACATGCGGAAACGCGGAAAATTCCGGTGATTATCTTGACCGCGAAGGCCCAATCGAGTGAGCAGCGGCAATTTAGCCAGCTCAATGTCTCCTCGGTCATCGCGAAGCCCTATGACCCCATGACGCTCTCTGATCAAATATCAACAGCCCTGGCCAATCAACGCCCATGACTGGGGTGGTTGATCAGACAGTCTGAATGACATTTGCTGAGCGATCGCCATTTCAGATGCATGTTTTTGGTTCTGTGGCCTAAAAACGGCTTAAATCTGCCAACTGGCACACGCCTGAACCCCGCATTCTCTCGTTACCGACAAACCCCAAAAGCAGCCATTTCCGTGGAGTGGTTGCGACATCTGCAAACAATCATCATTTAAGAAGGCGATAACCCCATCAGCGTTGTGCTGCAGAACTTTAAGCCCTTCTGTACCGTCAGCTCAGTGAGAGATGAACTTCATGAGCAAGGAACTAGGCAATGGGGTGTGCTTGGACAAAAATTTGGTCATGTCCATACCTCCTTCTCGCAAAATCTGGATTGCGAGTCCCTTTATTATAATTCGCTGGCCAGTCTGACAGCTACACAATTAAACCTGAGAGGCGTTCAAAATTAAGCTGCTTGGAAATACCTTGCTCGTTCAGCATCTATTTCAATGGCTTTTGAAAACTTGCCTAGCTGATCAAACTCAATAAAATCTATTAAAAAATAATCGTTTTGATGTTTTTGATGTTCATCAACATAGGCGTAACGAATCTCATACTGGAAATTCTCTTTCAATTGTCTCGGGCTTG
>CALCPB010000584.1 GCA_937897665.1 uncultured Halomicronema sp.
TCTACGGGGTTGTGCCTAGCTATGGTCTTGCGATCGTGGCGCTGACATTAGTGATTCGATTTGCGCTTTACCCTCTCAACGCCGGTTCAATTCGCAATATGCGACGCATGAAAGTGGCTCAGCCCGCCATGCAGAAGCGCGTCAAAGAAATTCAAGAGCGTCATAAAGACGATCCTTCTAAGCTGCAAGAAGAGATGGGCAAGGTCTACAAGGAGTTTGGCAACCCCTTGGCCGGTTGCTTCCCCGTCATTCTGCAGATGCCGATCTTATTTGCCCTGTTCGCAACGCTGCGGGGATCGCCTTTTTCCGATATTTCTTACCCCGTGAATCTAGAAATTTTCCCTCAAGAGAAGATTGCTCAGATTCAGCCGAAAGCGTTCTCAACTTCTCCCAAAAATATTTACATCACTGATGGGGTGCATTTTCCCATGTCTGTGGTTATTCCTGGCGGCAACCGCTTGGTGGTCGGGGAAAAAACAGATTTTCGCCTGCAGGACAGTGACGGCGAATCTTTAAGTCAGCTGGTACAAGAGTATGATGAGGCGTCTTCTCTTAAACCTTATCTAGAGGCGACTAAAGGCGGCGAACTCGTCAGCATCAATGACGACGGTAGTATTGAAGCGCTAGCTCCTGGAGATGTCACGCTGCAGGTAAAAGTGCCAGGCTTGGCATCGCAGAAAGGCTTCTTATTTATTGAAGCCCTGGGCAGAGTTGGAGTAATGGGCGATGAAGGTGAGATTCACTGGGATATCTTGTTAATGGTATTGACCTTTGGGGTGAGTTTGTACGCCAACCAGCTACTTGCAGGTCAGGGATCTACTAATAACGAAAATCCGCAGCAAGCTGCAATCAGCAAATTTACACCGATCATTTTCTCGGGGATGTTCTTGTTTTTCCCTCTGCCGGCTGGCGTTTTGATGTACATGGTGATTGCCAACATCTTTCAAACGCTACAAAGCTTCATTCTGTCTAAGGAGCCATTGCCTGAAAATCTACAGAAGATTGTAGATGCTGAGGCTGCCGTCATCACTGCTGAAGATGGGCGTCAGACTTTACCGTTTGAGCCCAGTCGTTCTAAGAAGAAAAAGAAGGCATCGTAAACAGCTATGGAAAATGCTGAAAATGTGGGCATTGAGTGGCTAAAAACGCTTCTCAACTATCAGGGAATTGCGGCTGGTATCAACGCTTCAAGGGTTGAAGATGAGTTTGGTGCAAGCTACTGGCTGACCATTGATTCAGCCGACTTACTCCCCGAACAGCTAGTACAGCTAGTGGGTGAGCGAGGTCATTCATTGGATGCTATTCAGTACTTGGCTAACACGATCTTAAATCTGGGCCGTTCGCCCGACGAGCAGCAACCCTACACAATTGAGCTGGCCGGTCATCGCGCTAAGCGCAAAGCTGAGTTGATGACGATTGTGACAGAAGCTGCTGACAAAGCCCAATCCACCGGCGAAGAGTGTGAGCTGGCTGCGTTATCTTCCGCAGAGCGGCGACAGGTACACCACTACTTAACCGAGATCGAGGGTTTGGAAACCTTTAGCCGGGGGCGAGAGCCTGATCGACGATTAGTGGTTCGGCAATCTTCACAGCCGGCCCCTTAGGAGAGCATAGAAAGTAGTGCGATTGGGAGTCGAACTATGCACGACGCAATCTATATTCCGCACTTGCTTAAGGCTGCTGAGCGCACGCGATCGCTCCTTTTTGAAACGACCTTTGATAACTTGGCGACGCTCACTCCAGTGAGAGCTGAAGTTTCCGTTCGTCATGGTACGACGTTTTTGGATGTTCGAGGAACGGCAAAAACCATCGTCACTCTCGTGTGCGATCGCTGTCTGCAACAATACAATCATCGCGTCGCGATCAACGCCCAAGAAATTATCTGGCTTGAAGATGCGGCCAGCACTTCGCAAGACCTACCTCTGGAGCAAGAGATCACGCCCGATGATTTGGTCGAGAGCCTTTCACCCAGTGGCTACTTCGAACCAGAAACTTGGATCTATGAGCAGATTTGCTTGAGCTTGCCGCAACGACAGATTTGTAACGAACAGTGCTCCGGGCTGAGCGTTGATGAGCCAGCTGATCGGGGGCCAGAGATTGATGAGCGATGGTCCGCTTTGGAGGCTTTAAAGCAACAGCTGCTAGCCGACGACTCCTCTCATAACTGAATCTCGGTGTTGTTATGGCCATGGGTAGGTAAACAATGAGCTTTCAGGAAGAACTTCTTCTGCTTTTGAGGGCCAGGTATCCCGTGGTCTACGTCTCGACCTTAGAGGAAGAAAGAGTCGAACGGGCGATTGCCGCTGCCGCTCAGCAGTTAAGTAACCGCAATATCTACACTTGGGATTTTGTCGATGGCTATCAGGGGAATCCAACTGATCAGGGCGTCGCCCGCCGCAACCCGCTGCAGGCCCTGGAACACATTGAGAAATTGCCAGAATCTGTTGCCGCCCTCTTTATCCTGAGAGATTATCATCGTTTTTTAGAAGATGTTGCGATTGCTCGCAAGTTGAGAAATCTAGCGCGCCGCCTCAAATCTCAACCCAAAAACATCTTGCTATTGGCCCCCCAAATTCAGGTGCCCGATGACTTAGCTGAAGTTGTCACCGTTATCGAGTTTGCGCTGCCCAGCGTGCACGAGATTCGCGCTGAAATCACGCGATTGCTTTCAGGTTTAAACGCCCGTCTTTCAGCCGGAGACTTAGACACGCTTGTGCAATCTTGCCAAGGATTATCAATCGAGCGCATTCGCCGAGTCCTAGCTCGAGGGATTGCCGCTCAAGGCACCTTTCGCGCTGAAGATATCGAGTTGGTGTTAGAAGAAAAACGTCAGACAATTCGACAAACGCAGATTCTTGACTTTTATCCTGCTAAGGAGCAGATTTCAGACATTGGCGGCCTCGATAATCTTAAAGATTGGCTGCTAAGACGTGTCAACGCCTTCTCTGAAAAGGCGCGCCAATATGGCCTCCCTTACCCTCGGGGACTGCTGCTGGCGGGCATTCAAGGCACCGGTAAATCACTTACGGCCAAGGCGATCGCTCACCATTGGCATTTACCATTGCTCAGGTTAGACGTGGGCCGCCTCTTTGCCGGCCTCATCGGAGAATCAGAATCACGCACCCGGCAGATGATCCAGATTGCCGAAGCCTTAGCCCCCTGTGTCTTATGGATTGACGAAATCGATAAGGCCTTCGCCGGCACGGATGGCCGAGGGGATGCCGGTACTAGCAGCCGCGTCTTTGGCACCTTCATTACCTGGATGGCAGAAAAAACGTCACCCGTATTTGTCGTAGCCACTGCCAATAATATTCAGGCCCTGCCCTCTGAGCTCTTGCGTAAAGGAAGATTCGACGAGATTTTCTTCGTTGGCCTGCCAGCCCAAGAAGAGCGCCAGTCCATCTATGAGGTTCATTTGGGTCGTCTGCGGGCTCACAATCTACAGAGCTATGATCTTAGCCGCTTAGCCTATGAAACCCCTAACTTCTCTGGGGCAGAAATTGAACAGGCGATTATTGAAGCCATGCACATTGGCTTCAGTCAAGATCGAGATTTTACGACTGATGACATTCTTGAAGCGGCAAGCCAGATAGTCCCTTTAGCTCGTACGGCCCAAGAGCAGGTAGAGGCGCTTCAGTCTTGGGCTGCTTCTGGCAAAGCTCGATTAGCATCGCGCAGCTCTTTCGGTGATCAGCTTAAACAGCGTATGAAGCCAGATTAAAAGTTCATGATCTGACAACGATTGGACTTAAGTAAAACCGTTGAACAGCTCCCCGAAGTTGGCTCTGAGCCCAGGTAGCTAACTATCTCATCGCCGCGGCCAGTTTTACTCCCAGACATCTTTGAGGGCTGTCCGCGCAGCGAGATGATTACGCGTCGTCATCAAAATTTCCGCCTCGCGCTCAAGTCGCCCGCCTGTGCTGATCATTTCCAGTAAAGCCTGCTGCTCATCAGAGGCGTCATACAAGTTACTGGCAATCCAGTAAGACAGCTCTTGAGGCAGTGACGGGATATTGTTCGGTAATTCGACTTCTCTGCTCGTCAGCTTAGCCGACAGGTGAACAACATCACGCAAGAGCTGATCAACTTCACCCACTAAAGGTGAGAGATCTTGATCCGTTGGTTGATCTTCAATCCACTCTACTAGTCCAACCAGATAAGGCTTCTCGCGAACATAGTCTAAGACGCGAAATCGTTGCTGACCAATCGTCAGCATCTTCATCCGGTCATCGGGCAGCTTTTGAGAGTGCAAAACCTCGGCTGAGCAACCAATCCGAGCTGGTTGTTTAGTCTCAGGATCGAACATCACAACTCCAAAGCAGCGATCGCCTTGAAGGATGGTGCTCATCATAATCCGATAGCGGAACTCGAAGATATGAAGCGGTAAATGAGCGCCTGGGAAAAGAACTAGCTCAGGTAACGGGACCAGGGGAATTTCTCTGACAGCCAATGAAGAAGCGGGCATTTATCTAAATGTGCCAAATTCGCGATAGTGCTAGAGACTTGAGCGCGTCAACTTACGTGCCGCAAGCATTTTTATTCTATCGCATCGTTTTTTAGGGCGGGAAATTGTGAGCCGCTGAGACAGTAATACCAATGCTGTCTCAGCATCATTGACTGTGACAAGAGCCAAGGCTTTATAGCTTCACTTCAATGTCAACACCAGCCGGCAGATCTAGCTTCATCAAAGCGTCAATCGTTTTTGAAGAGGGCTGATAGATATCAATAATTCGACGATGGGTGCGGGTTTCGAAGTGTTCCCGAGAATCTTTGTTGACGTGAGGAGAACGCAACACACAATAAATCTTACGCTTGGTGGGTAAAGGAATCGGGCCAATCGCAGTCGCATTGGTGCGGTTAGCGGTGTCTACGATCTTCTCACAAGAGGTATCAAGGAGCCGTCGATCGAAGGCTTTAAGGCGAATTCGAATCTTTTGTTGTTGAACAGTTGCCATGCAATTTGCCTGAGTTAATTTCTTGAGTTTTCGAGGTTCAGACTCTGATCGTCAGAGATTCAGAGTACGGAGAAACGAAGGGGAGAGTTTTACCGCGTAAAACTCTCCCCCAGTTAATCAGCGAGTGTCTATTCGACGATTTTGGAAACGACGCCAGCACCTACTGTGCGGCCGCCTTCGCGAATCGCAAAACGCATCCCATTTTCAATCGCAACTGGGTTAATGAGCTTAACCGTCATCTTGATGCGATCTCCAGGCATAACCATTTCTACGGTGCTGCCATCATCAGCCGTATAAGCAGAAATCTCACCTGTTACGTCAGTTGTACGAATGTAGAACTGAGGCTTGTAACCGGCGAAGAAAGGCGTATGACGTCCACCTTCTTCCTTTTTCAGGATGTAAACCTCACCCTCAAAGGTGGTGTGAGGCGTGATCGAACCCGGCTTAACCAGCACCATGCCGCGCTCAATGTCTTCCTTCTGGACACCCCGCAGCAGCACGCCAACGTTATCACCGGCTTCGCCTCGATCCAAAGTCTTCTGGAACATCTCGACACCCGTCACGGTGGTGCTACGCGTATCGCGGATACCCACGATCTCAATGGTTTCACCCACTTTGACGACGCCGCGCTCAATCCGTCCCGTCGCGACCGTACCCCGACCCGTAATTGAGAAGACGTCCTCAACTGCCATCAAGAACGGCTTGTCAATATCACGCTCAGGGGTCGGGATATACTCATCAACCGAAGCCATGAGAGCCAAGATCTTATCGACCCATTCATCACTACCCTGAGTGATCGCGGTATTTGACGTGAGCGCTTCAACAGCCTTCAATGCCGAACCGATGGTGATCGGAATGTCATCACCGGGAAAATCATAATCACTGAGGAGTTCGCGAACTTCAAGTTCTACCAGTTCCAAA
>CALCPB010000585.1 GCA_937897665.1 uncultured Halomicronema sp.
AGTTTCAGAGAATTGGTATAGGAGGGAACCACTCTCAGCGGGAGAATCGACACCTACCCCGCCTTGGGTACTCCTCCCCAGAGGGATGGTTATTCAAACAGGTATCTAGATGAGCCGCTAGCCGCCCTCCATTAGGCGCGCCTTGTTTGCCACACAAATTTGCCGTCGCGCCAAAGAGCTGCCAGCAGACCGATCGCAAATTTGGTGACAATTTCGCCAAACAGCAGAGACACCATTTCGGTCGTTGACAGCACGCCCGCAAACGCCACCAGCGTAAATAGCAGCGTATCTAAAGGAATCGAGACCGCATTGCTCCCCGCCACCCGCACCAGCCAGGGAAAGCGCAGCAGCCGCTGGTAAATCTCAGTATCGGCCGTCTCGGCCAGCACAATCGCTAAAAAGCTGGCTGCAATGATGCGCAGCGGTACCGCTAGCGTCACACTCATTAATACGTTGGCCAACGCCGCCACCGCGATGGTGCCATAGACCCATCGCCGCCCGGCACTGTGCAAGCGATCGCGCTGGGTAAACGTGAAGCCAAAGATAAAGGTGCCGACCGCCACCTGTCCAAAAATAGGAAACGGAATGAACCAGGCAGCGGTGTAATTAGCGCCTAGCGTTGCCAGCACATAGAGGGTGGCATTGAGCAAATAGGGTGAGCGCAGGCGCAGCAAAATAACCTCTCAAGAAAAACTGTTTTTCATTCTAAGGGCCACCCTCACCGTTGTGCCCTGGTTTGCCAGCAGATGTTCAGGGGCGGCTGACAATCTTGAGTCATCGCTTGCCCCCGGTAGCAGCGATGGGTGTTCACGGGTTAGCTCACCCGAGCCCGGTTTTTGTGATTGACCAAGGCGATCGCTAATTCAATCGCCGCTTCCATACTGGCTGACCGGGCTATGCCCTGCCCGGCAATATCAAAGGCGGTGCCATGGTCGGGAGAGGTGCGTACAAAGGGCAGGCCGATGGTCGTATTCACGGCCCGATCAAAGGCCAGCAGCTTGATCGGTATCAACCCCTGGTCGTGATACAGCGCGAGATAAGCGTCATAGGGACTTGCCGCCGCATCTTCATACCAAGCTTGACCGGCACTCACCCATAGCGTATCGGGCGGCACCGGCCCGGTTAGCCGCACCTGTGGATAGGTTTGCTGAGCCGTTTCTAACCAGGGCATCAGCCAGTCTCGTTCTTCAGTGCCCAGTTTCCCCGCTTCGCCACTGTGAGGGTTCAGACCGGCTACAGCAATATGGGGTGACGCTACACCAAAGTCTCGTCGCAGGCTTGCGACTAAGAGCGCCAGCTTGCGTGACATCAGAGCGGGGGTCAAGGTCGTTGGTACCTGGTTCAAAGGGATGTGAGTTGTGGCCAGCAGACTGCGTAGTGGCCAGCCGGTGTGAGGCGATCGCGCCGCAAACATCATGCCAAATTGCTCAACGCCAGCACGTTCTGCCAACACCTCGGTCTGCCCCGGATAGACATGCCCCGCCGCGTGCCAAACCGCCTTAGCAATCGGGGCGGTCACCACCGCGTCAAACTCACTCGCTAACGCCCCAGAGATCGCCCGATTGAGCCAGGCAAAGCTGGCCTGCCCCGTAACGACATTCGGTTCCCCTGGCTTGATGTCAGCGAGTCCGGTGATCGGCGAGTCAGCACCCAGCAGGGTGAACGGGCTCAAGTCAACGTCATCTGCTCCTGCCCGCTCTAGTTGCTTGAGACTCGCTTGCAATAATGCTTGCTCCCCGACCAGCGTGATCTGAGCGGCTGCTCTAAGGGTTGAATTACCCAGGGCTTTGATCACGATTTCGGGGCCGATGCCAGCCGGGTCGCCCAGGGGGATCGCAAGCCTGGGAAGCGTTTCAGCGTTTGACTTCGATGGGATCAGCGGATCGATCGCAAGGGTAGAAAACCTATTCATAAAGAATCTCTGAGGTAGTTTAGAATGTGGTCACTCTAGAATTGTTCGGCAGATCAGACACGGCATGGGTAGTGAACAAAAATGTATTTTGTTGCGATCGTGCCCGCTGGCTAAATCAATTGTTACGATAATTTTAAGAATCATTCACAGTTTAGGGTTTCAACCGTCATGGGCCGTGTAGGGGTATTGCTGTTGAACTTAGGTGGGCCAGAGCAGTTAGAGGATGTTCGTCCTTTTCTGTTCAATTTGTTTGCTGATCCTGAGATCATTCGTTTGCCGGTGCCTTGGTTGCAAAAGCCTTTAGCCTGGTTGATTTCTAACAGTCGAGCCAAACAGTCTCAACAAAACTACAGTCAGATTGGTGGCGGCTCCCCTCTGCGGCGCATCACTGAGCAGCAAGCCGATGCCTTGAAGCACAGCCTAGAGGCCGCCGGTCAGCCAACCGAAATGTATATCGGTATGCGCTACTGGTACCCCTTTACCGAAGAGGCGATCGCCCGCATCAAGCGCGATGGCATTGAGGAATTGGTCGTGCTGCCCCTCTATCCGCAATATTCCATCAGCACGAGTGGCTCTAGCTTCCGCCTGTTGCAAAAGCTCTGGAAAGAAGACCCCTCCCTAGAGCGCATCCGCTACACCGTGATTCCTTCTTGGTATGCGCGACCGGGCTATGTCAGAGCGATGGCCGATTTGATTACCCAAGAACTCGATCAGCTGCCCGATCCCAGTGCGGGACACGTTTTCTTTAGTGCCCACGGGGTACCGGTGAGCTATGTCGAAGAAGTCGGCGACCCCTATCAGCGCGAAATCGAGCACTGCGTTGAGTTAATTATGCAAGCGTTGGGTCGCCCCAATGCTCATACGCTGGCCTACCAGAGCCGCGTCGGCCCGGTAGAGTGGCTACAACCCTATACCGAAGAGGCGATCGCCGAACTCGCAGAACAGGGCATCAATAATTTAGTTGTGGTTCCTATCAGCTTTGTCTCTGAGCACATCGAGACGCTGCAAGAAATTGACATGGAGTACCGCGAAATTGCTGAAGAAGCCGGCATTGAAACGTTTCGCCGCGTGCCTGCGTTGAACACGCACCCTGGCTTTATCGATGACATGGGCAAGATGGTCATGGAGGCCCTAGAGTCTCCCCGGCGGCTATTTTCGGATGTCGTTGAGCCGGATAAAAAGGTCAAGATTTATCCCCAAGAGAAATCTGCATGGGGCCTCACGCCCGTGGCCGAAGTTTGGAATGGCCGCCTCGCGATGGTCGGCTTTTTGGCTCTGATTGTGGAACTGATGAGTGGTCACGGACCGCTGCATTTAGTGGGTTTGCTGTAGAAACGTTTCTCGACTTCAGGGGCGATCCTCACGACTGCAATTTCGATCTGGCATCGTATAAAAGGCCATTCTTTCCTGCCGTTATGCAGTTCAAACGCCTGGTCTGGTTCGGCATCGGATTGTTACTCGTTCTAGTAATGAGTTTTACAGTGTCTAGCTTTGGTCAATCAAGTCAAAAATATGTAGAAACCGTCTCATCGATTGCTGAACCACTGGAACAAGCGGCTCTGGCTGCTCAACAATCGCCTAAAGTTATCAACTTCAGCGTGCTCAATGCAGAAGTTAACTCAACAGTTGCTGTCCGCTGTTTTGACAAAGATAAAATTGGCTTCGCAAACCTTTCCGGTGAGTTGGTCATTCCGCAATGCTTCATCTCAGTCAACGATTTTGCTGAAGGATTAGCTTTAGTCAGTTTTGAAAACGTAAGCAGGCAAGAACGCTACGGTTTTATCAATACAAATGGTGAATTTGCCTTCCCGCTGACCTTCTTGAAAAATCAAATGTGGGCTAGTCAGTTTTCAGAGGATCTTTTCTCCCTTCGCCAAGAGCCTGGTGGAAAAACTGGCTTTATTAACAAAGAAGGGCAATTTGTTATCGAGCCTCAATTTGATGAGGTCGGCGGATTCCGTGAAGGACTGAGTGTTGTATGCAGAAATATCAGTACTGACAGTAGCGAAGAACCTGAACGGCGTTGTGGCTATATTTATCCTGACGGTCGGTTAGCTGCCCCCCTGCAGTTTGCTCAGGCCGAATCTTTCTATAACGGCATAGCCTCTGTTCGGTTGCCTCATAAAGCCGGTTACACCATTGTCAATAACCAAACTTTCAAGCCGTTGGTCGGAAATATATTAACCAGTAGTTCCGCTAGCATTGTGGATATTAGTTCGGGGCTAGCTAGCGTTAGCCTGTTTGGATGCCGATATGACGAGGGCCCCTACCATCATTATGGAGATGGAGATGATTACTACTATCCTAATTTCGACCTCAGAGAGATCAAGTCTGAAGAACGCTGGAGTGAAAATTTAGGATACGAATACTGGCATATTAACCCTGAAACTTTGGGTTTCATTGACTCTGAAAAGGGTGGTTTTGCTATTGAGCCGCGCTTTTGCAATCGAAGTGTAGAGGCCCAGAGAAGCTTTCTGAAGGGCCGTGCCATTGTTTACATCCACCCTAATGATGA
Source organism: uncultured Halomicronema sp. (assembly GCA_937897665.1). Classification (GTDB taxonomy): domain Bacteria; phylum Cyanobacteriota; class Cyanobacteriia; order Phormidesmidales; family Phormidesmidaceae; genus Halomicronema. The sequence goes on from CALCPB010000585.1 coordinate 4,428, forward strand.
AACACCCGGTATTTCTGGGCATTGGCGAGGTCACTTGGCGATGATTAATACTAATGGCTATGTTGTCGATAACTATGGCGATGAAGAATTACCAAGTTATGAGATAAACAAGGAAACTTGGCGAGAAGCCGAAGAAAACCTAATCCCAACGAGTGTTCGGAATGGGTCGGATGAGCCAGACTCTTTTGGATATATCAGCCGCGAAGGTCGATGGGTCATTGTACCAAGATTTCGAAAGGCCAACAATTTTCAAAAGGAACGTGCAATCGTTTTAGATGCAGAAACCCAACAATATGGACTCATTAATACTCAGGGCGAATATGTTATCCCTCCTAATTTCAAACAGATTAAAGCAGATTTTGATCACGATCTTGTAATCGTTCAAGATAGCCAGAGCAGTCTTTTTGGCTACATGGACTTACAGTGATAAATCCGTATTCCCTTGTTATTTGAAGATGCATTTTCGTTTGCAGACACGGGTGAACTTTCACAACCCTTAGCAGTAGTTCAGGATCACGAAAGTGATTTGTTTGGCTACATTGATTTGCAAGGGAACATGGTCATTCCTCCCAAATTCAAGTCAGCATCAGGCTTTGGTCAACAGGGTATAGCTATAATTACTATGGAAGCGGGCGACACAGTCATCAATACTAAAGGAGAATATTTGACGCGTTCAATACCTGTTCGGCGCAGACCCATTAGAATCCATCGCGATGTTAATGACTTTGTTTCTATTCGTTTCACAGAAGAGAAGTATATAGGACAAGATCACAAATTTTTCGCTCTGCTACATTCATCTGATGTTCTTTTTCCATACGCTGTAGCTGATGTGAGATTTTCGGAAGGTCTAGCACCCGTTTACGAGAGGTTGTCGGCATCTTTTCAGCTTTAAAACATCGGTGACGGCAGCATTCTTGTCAGAATATAAATCTAAAACTCATTTCTGAAGTAGCGATGATATACTCGCAGACAAGCTAGGGGTGTCCGACTTGATCGGGCTGAGATTATACCCTCAGAACCTGACCTGGTTAATACCAGCGGAGGGAAGCGTTGATTGCGGTTACGAAACCAAAGCGACGAGCGAACTTATGAATTCCGAAGCGGGGATGCGGCAGTTGGCAAGCTAAGTTAGCCCTGTTTTGGAATTTCAGATTCCCAGCTCTGGGCTCGGAATTCTCGCGTTCGCCTCATCACGTTTCAGATTCCATCGCTTCATCAACAAACCTGCAGGTTAATCATCGCCTCTAGCATCTTGCACTCACGAAGCGAGGTGCTTTCACAATGACAATTGATACAGCGGCGTTGATGGCGACGCTGGGGACATTGGTGATTTTTACTGGGTTTGGTTTGCTGCAGGCCCGACACCGCGAAATCACGCTGGAAGATTATATGGTGAGCCGCAATCGCATTGGCACAGGGGCGGCACTGGCCACCATTGTGGCCTCGGCAATGGGCGCGTGGATTTTGTTCAGCCCACCAGAAATTGGTGCCACCAGCGGCCTGGCGGGCATTGTCGGCTACTGCCTTGGACAGGCCACCCCGTCTGCCATGTTTGCGGTGATGGGGCCGCGCATTCGGTTTCTAATGCCGCGCGGTCATTCGCTCAACGAGTATGTGCTGCATCGCTTTGGCAATGCGATGTACTTGCTGACGCTCGGCATCATCGTGTTTTACATGTTTGTGTATTTGACGGCGGAGCTGACGGCGATCGCTAAAGCCGTCGAACTGATGGCCGGCGTGCCCCTCTGGCTGACGGCCCTGCTGGTGATCACAGCGGTCTTCGTTTACACCACCGTTGGCGGGCTAGCCGCGACCATCTTTACCGATACCATTCAGTTTGCGGTGATTGTGCCGCTGCTGCTGCTGAGTTTTGCCATTGCGATCGCCGCGTTAGGTGGTTGGGGCAGGGCGATCTCCCCGGTGGCCGAAGCCGCCCCGCAATTATTGACCTTGGCCAACGGCCCTGGCATTAAGTTTGGGGCCACGTTGGTGATTGCCGTGATTGCGGCAGAAATGTTTAACCAGGCCAACTGGCAACGCATCTATGCCTGCAAAAACGATGTCGTGGTGCGGCGATCGTTCCTCGGCTCGTTTTTGTTCATTTTGCCGATTTTGTTCATCTCCGGGCTGCTCGGCATTTTGGCCATGCACTTTGGCGTTACCGACGATCGCGCCTTCTTCTCACAGATTCAAGCCTTAGGGCTACCGGGGTGGGGCAGCAGCGCCGTGCTGGTGGTGGTGTTGGCTCTGGTGATGAGCAGCTTAGACACGTTGCTAAACGGCATTGCCAGCGTGTTTACCATCGACTTGCTGCGGCTCTTTCCCACGATGCGATCCAGCGGCATTTTGCGCGCCGCCCGGGGACTCACGATCGCCTTGGGTATCCCCGTTGTACTCATTGCTGCCCAGGGCTACAACGTGCTGTACCTGTTTTTGTTAGCGGATCTGGTGTGTGCCGGGGCGCTGTTTCCTGTGCTGTTTGGCCTCTATTCTCGTCGACTGACGGGGGCGATCGCCTTCTGGAGTTCCCTGATGGGTATTGGAGCCGGCGCCCTCTTTTTTCCCAAACCAGACTTTAGCCCGTGGACGGGAGTCCCTTTTGCTGGAGATCTGCTGGTCAGCTTTGCCGTGCCTATTGGGGTATCGGCGCTAATTTGTGGCATCTGGATTCAGCTCAAAGCGCAGCA
>CALCPB010000586.1 GCA_937897665.1 uncultured Halomicronema sp.
AACGCCATCAATTGCCCCACAGTGGCCTGGTTGAGCGACGTGGACTGAGCGGCAACCAAACTCTCAGGATCGTAAAAACAAAAAGCCAGAATGGGGCTCAGCGGCTCTAGAGCGCGACTAGAGATTCCCAACGCGGCGGCGATTTCGTCTATGCCACAAAACACGACGCCATTTTGACTCAGCGTGGCCAAAGTGCGCGCTTGATGAATCGATAGGCCCGGCAAGCGTAACCAATCATCAATGGTGGCCTGATTAACATCAATGGTGATGCCCAAATCAGCCGCGATCACCACCTCTTCGAGGCTGTCAAGCCGCGCCAAGGGGTCGCGCTGCAGCCGTGCTCGCGCCGGATGAAACTGTCGCAGCCAGGCCTGTAGGGGGCGACGAGCTGGCTCTTGGGAAGATCTAAAGTGGTTCGCCATGCCCTGCTTACGCATCGCTAAATCAGTCTTAGTTTAGCTTCGCTAGCAAATTGCGCCGCTTTTGTTCAAATTCTTGCTCTGAGAGCAGCCCCTCTTGGCGCAGCTGCTCCAGTTCTCTGAGCGCCGCTGCGATCGCCTGAGTTTGCTGCGAGGCCGTGACGCCGGCATCACTCACCGCCGCGCCCGCCGCAGCGGGCAATTCGCCCCGACGCGACTTCGACAGCAACCAAACCGCCTCAACAGCACAGGCAATCCGCGGAATTTGCGTCCATCCCAGCAGCAAGTAAACCCCGCCCCAGATCGGCTGCCCCAGATAAAACTTATGGAGCCCAGTAATCGGGATCGGCAAAGGACTGAGCGCCCCAGCAAACGCTAGGGCAGCAGCAATGCGCCATTGTTGCGAGTGCTCTCGGGGCGTTTTTTGAGCAGTGCTCGATGCAGTTTGACGACTCGTCATAGGCACCTCAAACCATCCTGTTGCCTGACTCTGGCTCTGTAAAGGTTAAAGCAGAGCGGGCCCGCTGTCGGCTTCCCCATAGCCTAACGTCTAGCCGGCCCAACGATCAGACTCGCGTACTGAGCCAGCCCCATCTCGTCAACTTCAACGGAGGTCATTAACCTCGTCGCCATGCCGCAACCGTGCAAAGACTCTTGAAACACCAGGGCAGCCTAGCGGTTTATTCATTAATATGGCTGTTAGGCTCGTGTTAGCTCACAGCCCTGGATCAAGTGATGACGCTCTAGTCGCCACTCATCTCCTTTCATAACCGGTCTACAACGTTAGTCTAGGGGCACTCCGGCTTAGTCAGCTTACGGCTCTGTGGCCCCCCGCTCAGAACGGCCAGAAAAATATGTCCCTTGTTGATTTCCCCGTTTGCCCCCATCTTGTTCGATTTGCATGACACCACCGGTTTTTTCACCCGACTGGCTTAAACAGTTTTCTGATCCCTATGCGGTATTGGGGGTTGCCGTTACGGCTGACGAAAAACGCATCGCCAAGCGTTATCGACAGATTGCTAAATGTTTGCACCCTGACCAGCAAATGGGGGCTGAGGAAGCCGCTCGCGAATTTGCCAATCAGATTCTTACCCGCTTGATTAACCCGGCCTATCAGCGCCTCAAGCAAGATAAGGGGCGCGCCGAAACCCTGGCGACCTTGCGTTTCAAAGTGCGTCGTTTGAACCGAGAAAAAAAACTAACCAGCCAGGCCAGCCTTTCTAAGCAGCTGTTGGCGATCGACGAGCCTGAAGTCGAAGCTTTTTACGAAAAGGCGCTAACAGAGCTTTCTGAACCTCAACACACCTCAGTCGAGTCATTTGTTACTCAAACGACCGCAATTTCTGAGCTCAATTTGATCTACCTCCGTCGCAAAATGGGCGACCCCGTCATTCGCGAAAACCGCACGGGGTTGGTTGCATCCGCCACGGTTAACAACGGGGCAACCGTCACGGCTTCTCCAGTCCCTCCCAAGGGCACGAATAAAGAAGCGCCTGCGGTTGATTATGCACAGCGACATGTGATGCGCGCCAAAACCTATATTGCCAGCAAGTCTTTACCGCAAGCAGTGCAAGAGCTGCGAGATGCCGTTCGCATCGAGCCCGAAAACAGCAATTACCACACGATGTTGGTGCAAGCCTACCTCATGCAAAAGATGGTAGGGATGGCCAAAGTGCATGTCCGTCAGGCACTTAAACTTGACCCCAACAATCACATTGCTCACAAATACGCCAAGCAGCTCCAAATTGAGATCGTGCCCCCTAAAGCGCCAAGCAATGGCCAACACAATGGCCGCAGCCAACCCCAAAAAGGCGGCTTCTTCAGTTTTTTTACGCGTAATCGAGCCGCTAAGTAGGGTTATCTCGCCTTGGCGACGCGATCGCGCCACTTTTAGAGTGAAGTTGTAATCACGGAGGTTAACCAGGAGTTTAATCAAGGCTTGAGGGATTCTCTCGATGATGTGCCTTGTCAACTGGCTGTTCTCTAAAATTACTGCGGTAACCAGTTTCTTTTTCAGCAGAACATATTATTAAGCACTCGGTGAAATGGGAATTTTTGATTCTGAAATTGTTCAACAAGAAGCTATGTCACTGTTTCAGGACTATCAGAACCTGATGCAGATGGGCAGTGGCTATGGCAAGTTCGATCGTGAAGTCAAAATACTCTACATCCAGCAAATGGAAGATGTGTTGGAGCGCTACCGCATCTTTATGAAGCGGTTCGAGCTATCAGATGATTTCATGGCCAAGATGACCGTCGAGCAGCTCAAAACTCAGCTCAGCCAAGCCGGTATGACGCCGCAGCAAATGTTTGACCAAATGCACGTCACGCTAGAGCGAATGAAGGCTGAAATCAAAGATTAAATTTTGGGCATCCAGGACAACGATACCCGTAGCAGCAGGCGTTGTGGATGCTCGGCATCAAGGCAATCTAAGGGGTTCGCTTAACTCGCCCGTACAGTCAGTCGAGAGCCGTCATTAAACTAAGCTGGCGGTGGTGGGGCCAAAAAATTCGGGGGGCACCCCCCCCAAGGGGATAAAAAAATG
>CALCPB010000587.1 GCA_937897665.1 uncultured Halomicronema sp.
GTTTTGCAGTTGAAATCCGTTGCTGGGCTACACGGTAGGCCTTGTCGGGAGTCAAGGTCAGGGTTCTCTCACTTCCGCTTTAGTTATAGGCGAGGTGGGGAGGGAGTGGGTGGGGAGGTGAAGGGAAGTTTTGGAATGCGGAATTCGGAATGCGGAGTTCGCCAAAGAATAAGTGATATAAACGTTTTCGCAAGACTCGCCAAAGGTCGAATGTCGGGGCCAGCGCAACGAGATACACCTGGAACAGGCACCCAGGAACTCTAAACCGCTGTGGCTTCTCAACCCTCTAACTTGTCTGCTTCTCCCCATCTTGGCACCGGGTTTGCCTATCCGCTCGGGGTCAGCCCTCAGGGCAACCTGCAGGTGAGCCGGGGGGAACAAAGCGTGCGCGAATCGATGTGGCTGATTTTGCGAACCCGACCGGGTGAGCGGCTGCGCCGTCCAGAGTTTGGCTGTCGTCTGCAAGAGCTAACCTTTGCCCCGCTCAACCAAAAAACGCTGGTGGAGATGCGGCTGCATGTCGAAGCAGCGCTGAAAACCTGGGAGCGGCGCATCTTCGTTGATGAGGTGCGGGTTGATCCGCAGGCCGAGCTGGGGCGGGTGGATATCACGATCGCCTATCGCCTGCGAGACACCTATAGCGCGGGCAGCTTAGTCTATCCGTTTTATTTGCAACCGCTGGAAGTGAGCACTGCCCCGTAACCGCCGCGCCGCCTGACTCAAGCCCCCTCGATTTACCATTAGGAGCCAATGCCGGGTATGGAGTTTGATTTTCTGCCCAATCTGCCCAAATCGAACCTGGACGATCGCACCTTTGAGGACTTGGTCGAAGAGTGTCTGCAGCGCATTCCTCGCTATTGCCCGGAGTGGACGAACCACAATCCCAGCGATCCGGGCATTACCCTGGTGGAACTCTTTTCGTGGCTGACGGACCAAATGTTGGGGCGCTTTAACCAGGTGCCGCGCCGTCAATATGTCGCCTTTTTAGAACTGCTGGGCATTCGCCTGCAGCCGCCGACTCCCGCCCAGGTGGAGGTGACGTTTTATCTCAGCAGTGCCCTGCCGCAGCTTTACACCATTCCCGCAGGCATTGAGCTAGCCACCGAACGCATCACCTCCGAAGAGGCGATCGTCTTCACCACCGAAGCCCCCCTCGCCATTGGCTGCCCCCACATTCGCCACGTCTTAACCGCACCCCAAGCCGAAACCATGCCCCAGAGCCTGCGCGATCGCTTGGCCAATCGCTGGTCAGAGACGGGGGCAGGCGACTGGGGCGGCCCCGTGCTGGCTCTGTTTTACGAGCAGCCCCAGCCCGGCTACTGTTTTTATCTGGTGTTTGATGAGGCCGACCCCCTCGATGGCAACGCGATCGCCCTCACCGTTAAAGGGCAGCAGGCGACGCCCACCGGCATCAACCCCACCCTGCCACCCCGCCGCTGGGAAGCGTGGGATGGCGAACAGTGGCAGCCGATTCTCGATCGCGAAGTGGATGACGAAACCCAGGGCTTTAGCTTTAGTGAGCTGGCCCGTCAGGGGGGCAATCCGCTGCAGGGGGCCGACGTGCTGCTGCATCTGCCGGTGGAATGGCCCGCCGTGCAGTTCACCACCTATCGCGGTCGTTGGTTGCGTTGCGTCTGTTTACCGGCAGCTGACCAGCGCACCCCCTACGAAGCCACCCCGCGCATCACCGGCCTCGCCTGTCGGTCAGTGGGCGGCACCGTGCGCGCCAGTCAGTGCACCCAGATCGAACGTGAACTGCTGGGCATCAGCACCGGAGAGCCGGGGCAAACCTTTACCCTCGCTTCGACCCCGGTGTTGCCCCGCCAGGCCGATGAACATATCGTCACGGTCGATGCCTTGGGCACCCCCCGCCGCTGGGTTGAGGTGAATGACTTTGCCGACTCCGGGCCGCAAGACCTGCACTACACCCTTGATGCCGGGCAGGGCACGATTCAATTTGGCCCCCAGGTGCGCGAGGCCAGTTCCCTACGGGCTCAGGTCGCGGCCCAGGCGGGGGGCCAAACCGAGCTACTGCGGGGGGCGCGATCGCGATCGCTGGCCCTCGCAGCTAGCCAACCGGAAGCCGCCGCTCTCGAACATCAGTATGGGGCCGTCGCGCCACGAGGCAGTCGCATTTTTATGGCGGCCTATCGTACCGGCGGCGGCATCAAAGGCAATGTGCAGGCGGGCACCGTGCGGGTGCTCAAAACCGCCGTGCCCTACGTTACCCAGGTGATTAATCGGCGACCGGCTCGCCACGGTTCCGACGGCGAAACCTTAGATCAGGCGGTGATTCGGGTACCGAAACTGCTGCGCAGCCGCGATCGCGCCGTCACCCCCGAAGATTTTGAAACCCTGACCCTGCAGGCCGGACAGGGGGCCGTGGCCCGCGCCCGCTGCCTACCGGTGACTACCGATGGGGCGGGCACCGTGCGAGTGCTGGTGATTCCCCAAGCCGATACGACCACCATCGATCAGGGACTGGGGCTGGCCCCGGCGGCGCTGAGTTTGGAACCGCTGCTAGAACAGCAAATTCTCAGCTATTTGGACGAGCGACGGCTGTTGGGAGTGCAGGTCACCTGCGCCGAACCCGACTATACCGGCGTCTCGGTGCAGGCCGAGCTGTTTTTAGAGCCCGCCTTTAACCACGCCGAAGGGCGCGAAGACGTGCTGCAACGGTTGCGTTTGGCTCTGTATCGCCAGTTCAATCCCTTGATTGGTGGCCCCGATGGCCAGGGCTGGCCCTTTGGTCGGCCGGTCTATATCGCTGATGTGATCGCCCTCTTCCAGGCCTTTCCACAAATTCGGCAAATTGGCGCGGTGCAGCTGTTTGAGGTGCGCCATCAGGGCGATCGCTGGCAGCGCCTACCGCCCGCTTCGGTGATTGATCCGGGCAGCGAAGGCACGATTTGTTCTTGGTTTGACCGCCATCTCAACTCAGGGCATTTCCTGAGTTGTTACTGATGTTGCCGCCCCGGTGCCGGCGACCCTTGCTCCGTCTGGGAGGTTTTTGATGACCCTAGCCCTCGATCATCCCGCCCTCACCCTGCGCTTTACCCCCATGGATGTGCCTGTGACACGTCCGTGGGAGGAGCGATCGCCTACGCTGGCAGCCAATCTCCCGGCAGTGGTCAATCCCCTGGTGCTGTATCCAGGGGAACCGACGGAAGCAGCAATTTTGGTGGCGAACGAGAGCGATCGCCCACTCGATCTGTCAGTAGTGGTGGGCGGCGACTTTCCGACCGAGTGGTGTCAGGTGCTGCGATCGCACCCCACCTTGGCACCGGGCGAAGGGAGCACAGCGATTTTGCTCTTTCAGGTGCCTGCCGACTATTTTGAACGGGCTGCCGCCCCTGCGGAACCAGACGGCTTGCTGCTGGAATACCACGGTCACCTGCGCTGCTTGAGCAACCAGGAGGGCGGCACTGCTCAGCTGGTACGGGCGATCGAATTCACCCTCTACCTGCGCCCCCGCAGCCTCTATCTCGACTTTTTGCCCGATCTGTACCGCGAGGTCGATTTTGTCGGTCGCCTGCTCAAGGTGTTTGAAATGGCCTTTGAGCCCGACGTCCGCACCCTCGACGGGCTCTGGGCCTATCTGAATCCGCGC
>CALCPB010000588.1 GCA_937897665.1 uncultured Halomicronema sp.
AGGTTAAAGAGCTGGGCTGCGGCTGGGGTAAAGCGGCGAATGCGTAAGTCGCTGCCCAGCATCAGCACCGGCACGTTGATGCTGTTGAGCAAGTTTTGAAAGTCATCGGTAATGCGTGTGGCTTCGGCATTGCGGCGATATAACTCATCGTTGATGGTGCCGAGCTCTTCATTGGTCGCCTGAATCTCTTCTTTGGCGGTCTGCAGTTCTTCATTGGTGCTCTGCAACTCTTCGTTACTAGAAAGGATTTCTTCATTTGCTGCGCGTAAATCTTGATTGGCAAACTCCCGCTCGCGAATAATCGATTGCAAATGCGATCGCGTGGTTTCGAGATCCTGCTGCAGCCGTTCCATCTCTTGGCGATACCGTTTGATTTCTGGCGGCTCAGCGACCCAGTCATCGTCAGCGGGAATGAGATCCACCACTGGGGTTTCGATCGCCATTGCTTCAAACAGTACGAGATAAAAGGTGTCAGTGTCGTTGAGACTAAAGGGAATCACATCTAGCCGAACGCGCTGGCGATCGCCCGCCTGCAGGGTCACTGATTCGCGACTGGCGGGCTGGCCTGACTGTTCAGCCTGATAGATCACCGTGCGGAGATCTAAGCGCCAAGGTTCTTTCGTCATGGTGAGCAGGTTGAGACTGGCCCGTCCCGGTTCCGGTTCTAAATAGATCCCGGTTTGGCCCTTAAACTGCACAATCTCTAACTTGGCATCGACGACCACCCCAGTCGGCTGATAGCGCTGCAAAATGGCTGCCGTGGTGGCGGCCTCTAGGTCAATATCTTTCGCAGCCCTGGCTGGTCGCACCATCGGCGACGGCAATACCGTACGCATGGGGCTACTTTGCTCAAACTCGCGCGGCAGCCGCAGTGACAACGATTGTTTGGCGTAGAGTTTGTGCTTACGATTAACCAGCGAAAATAAATCGCTGGAGTCTCCCACCGTTTCGGATGACCCCAGCATCAAAAAGCCATGGGGTTTTAAGCCGTAGTGAAACATCGGCAAAACCTTCGCCTGCAGGGCTGACCCAAAGTAAATCAACACGTTGCGGCAGCTCACGAGATCGAGCTGAGAAAACGGCGGATCGCTGGTTAAATTTTGGCGAGCAAAAATGCACAGCTCGCGCACGGTGGAGTTGACCTGATACCCCTGCTCGACAGCGACAAAAAAGCGCTGCAATCGGTCGGGAGTTACATCGGCAATCTGCGCCTCGCGATAAATGCCTCGGCGAGCCGTCTCGACGGCTGCTTCGCTGATATCCGTCGCAAAAATTTGGATCGGCTGATTAAACGTCTGATAGGCCAAATACTCTAACCAGCAAATCGCAATGGAATAGGCTTCTTCACCGGTGGAACAACCGGCCACCCAAATGCGAATGGGGTCGTGGCGATCGCGACCCCGCAGCAAGGCGGGAAACACTTCTGTCTTTAAGGCTTCAAAGGCTTCTGCATCGCGAAAAAAGCTCGTTACATTGATCAAAATCTCCTGATGGAGGGCTTCGAGTTCGGTTGGTTGCGCCTGCAAATAGCGCTGATACGCAGCTAAGCTCTCCAAATTATGGAGCGCCATACGTCGCGCCATGCGCCGTTTGAGCGTTGTGGGTTTGTATTGTGAGAAATCGACCCGAGTTCTCGACCGCAGCAAATTAAGAATCGTTGTAAAGGTATCTTGCTCTGCGGTATCGGTCACCACGATATCGCTCAAATCGGCCCTATTGAGATAGGGATGGCTGCCGATATCGGCCAGCGTCTGCGCCATCTCTTCCGGTGCTAAGACAAAATCGACCTGGCTAGTCGCGATCGCGCGGTGGGGCATACTGCCGCTTTGCGCTGAGGCGGCTGTTTGGGCCATGGTGATGCCGCCAGCGGCTTTAATCGCTTCGATCCCTAAGGTGCCATCGTCACCATGGCCTGACAGCACAATCGCGATCGCCTGATTACCTCGTTCTTGAGCGAGCGATTCAAAGAAGATGTCGACAACTCGATTGATTACCTCATTGGGGTGGCGGGGCCGCAGCCGCAACCCCCCCGCCGCGATCGTCATGACCCGATTGGGCGGAATCACATATACCTGATTGGGCGCTACTGTGAGGCCGTCAGCCGCCATACTGACCGGCATCGACGTGGCCCGCGCCATAATCTCACTCAGGGCACTGGGCTGATTGGGGTCTAAGTGCTGAATCAGCACAAAGGCCATCCCCGTATCAATCGGCAGGTGACTGAGCAACTCAGTAAAGGCCTCCAACCCACCGGCAGAAGCGCCCACCCCCACCACTGGAAATGACTGTTCAGAGTTGGCTGGAGAGGTGGCACTGACCATAGGTGACCCAGACTTGAGCGGAGAGAGCGGTTTGACAACATGATCATTTAGCCGCCTCCCCGGTGCTAGCATCTCCCGGTAGGCAGAGCATCTGGCCTAACCTGAGCGCAGAGGCCAGCGTTGACGACATGCGATCGCGGTCAATTAAAAAGCGAGGCAGACTAAAGCTACCTCGCTCATTTTTTCATTGATTTTCCGGGCGGCCTTAATCTCAACACATATTTAATGTCCTTCGACATGTAGCGGAACATATCAATGCTGGTGTCAGTGTTCGCGCTCCGACGGGGCGATTCAGACTTACTGGGCTGAGGGGTTGACTGAAAGGACGAAGGCGCAGCTTTCTTGGGCTGGTTGACAAGACCTTTTTCGTCCAGCTCGCTCATTTCCATGGCCGAAATTTGCCGAACAGATTCCATTTCTTCAGCACCGCGTTTGCGGGCAAAAGTGCGCTTAACCACTTTATTCGAGCGCATATAGTCAATATCGCCAAACGTCTTAGCGTCATCTTCATTCAAGAAAAAAGCACCCGTTTGCTTGGGTTGGGCAGCGCGAGTCTGCTGATTTTTGCGGCCAAATAAGCCTCGAATAAAGCCAGTCATGAACCTTTCCTACGTCTATGAGCGTCGCTTTACTTATCGTAACGTTAAAGTCTTGCTTATGAAAGTTTTTCTTTCAGCGATCGCAATTTAAATTAGCCCATTTCGGTGACCGTGGTGAGTCTCACTATTCGGCCTCGCTGCGGGGGCTCTAGCCAATTCTATTTGCCTGCGGTCACAATATAAGAGGGGCGTTTGCCACCTCTAAAACTGTCGTTGGGTTGCTCTCATGATGGAATGCATGGTCTGTCTGCTCTTTCATATTCGGGCTAACTGGGCCTGGCATTTGCTGACGGCACCTGAGACCTTTGGCAGCATTGCCTACGAATATGAGAAAAATTCCTATCCCCGTGCCTTGGCGGATGTGTGGGTAGGTAATGCTCAAGCCGAGGAAGCGCTGGCCTTTTTGCAACAGCCTGATCCCGAAGCTGTCGAAACCTTCGAGATCGATCTTTATTCGAGTTTTGTGCTCAAGGGCCAAATCAGAAAGTATTTTGCCTTTGGCGATCGATTAGATGCCGACTATCGCGATCGCATGTATCGCGCGATGGATTGGCTCACCCGCACTGATCCGCTGACACAAACCGCCAACCCACCGCGCAAATTTTGGTCAAATTCTCAAGACGACTGCACGACGTTGGTCGACTGCCGCAACACCGATAATCTGCGCGCCATGCGAGAAACTTCGGTCTAT
>CALCPB010000589.1 GCA_937897665.1 uncultured Halomicronema sp.
AGCAGCTCTTTGGCATCGGTGCGGGCGTCTAACCAGCGGCAAACGGCCCTGCCGATATCGCCGGTCGCGCCACAGACCGCAACTTTGGCTTCGGATAAATTGATGCCTAGCTTTTGCGATGCTGCCTCAATTTGTCGACAAATAATGTAAGCCGTGTGGGTGTTGCCAGTGGTAAACCGCTCAAACTCTAGGGAAACGTTGCGCACCTGCTTCATCTGATGCAGATTGAAATTCTCAAAAATAATCGATGAGAACCCGCCTAGCGCGGTAATATCAATGCCGTTCTTTTGCGCGTGGGCCATCGCATTGATCACTTTGCGAGCCGCTGTTTTGATGCGGCGAGCCGCCAACATCTCAGGCAAAAAGCAAGACTCGACATAAAACCCTTCAATGGTTTGTCCAGTCGCGCTCGTTACCTTAATCGTGTCCACAATTTGTGGCGGGGCACTACACCAAAAATCCAGACCCTGATCGGCATATTCGGGATATCCCAAATCGCGGGCTACGGATTGTGCGTGGTCGATACTTGTTAAATGTCCAATTAGGCCAAACATCGTGATCCTGCGTTGTCACCTCAAAAGGGAATGCAAAACCTGCAAAAGCGTTTAGCTTTCGCAAGATATCTCAAGCTACACCTAAATCATCAAAGTTACTGTAAGAGGTTTTAGGCGCAAGACGGAATATCAAGGATTCTACAAGCTAAGCTGCCCGATCTGCCGCTTTAAAGCTACGTTGGCCTCGCAAATCAAGCCGTGATCGGGTCTACTCCATGGCTGAGTTAGGCGATCGCCAACGCCAGTGAGTCTGCTTAGACAGAGAGCCTCAGCTGGCTGGTTACCTTTACCTGGTAGGATGCATCGGCGATATGGAGAGCATCCAGCACTACAGAAAAGGCATGACCCGAGGCTCGTTTTTGCCACCAGAGTCATGCCTTTGCTTAATTGATGCGGAGGAGCCGACCGCTAACCAGCAGCCTATGCAGTCGCTAAGCCTTGAGCGGAGAGCTTCATTACTTCGCGGTTAGAAAACCCAATGTTACCAAGCGCTTCACCGTAGGTAATCATGAAGTCTTCGACCAGCGCCTCTTTCTCCATGCCGAGCACGTTAGCATCGTCAGCGACTTCGTTGAGCATGGCCCAAACAATCGGTAGATTTTCGCGATTAGCGGCTTCGAGTTCGGCCTTAGACGCTTCAAAGTTAGCTTTCAACCATTCTTCGCCAAAGTTGAGATGCATATACTCATCTTTGACCACGCCCTCGGTGATCTTGCGAGCAAAATCATCCGCCACGGGGATGTAGATGTTATAGGCAGAAATCGCGAAGGTTTCAATAATTAAAGATTGAATCAACAGGCAAGTCACAATTTTGCCTTCGGCCCAGGCAGTTTGAAAATTCTGATGGAGTTGCTTGAAGAATACTTCAGCAAAGGCCATGTCGGCGGTGACCGCCAAATTCTTGCCACAAGCTTGGAAACCCTTCATGTGGCGCTTTTCCATCTTAGCTAACCGCAGCAGGTCATCCTTAGCATCAGGGAGCAACTCCGCTAATTTGCAGTAGTTATCGAAAGCCTCTTGCTCACCTTCGATCACAATCGCGTTGACTCGGCTGTAGGCGTCTTTATAGCCCTCAGACTGATAATCAAAGGTAGGAGAGATATCCAACTGTTGCATAGCTATATTTTCCTTGCATCTAGCTTATGATACTGTCAATCTTAAAGTCCATGGTACTACGCCAAAGTCAATAGCCTGCAACACAAAATATTGTTGTTGTGAACCTGAAGCATATTGACTGTCTAGGGTGTTAGTAGAAGTCTGATTGACATTCTGAAGCCTTTTGTTTTCAACCCATAAGCCCTTCATCTCAGGTCAGAAAACGGTGGCATCTTGGTAATGCATAGAGAAACCCCTATAGGGCGTCTCGCCAGTAAAAGTTGATGTATCTGTCGTCCGTGGGAAGTGGTGACGATGGCATAGAGCAGCGGCGAGCTCATCTTCATGCCCTCGCTCTGGATGGTCTCATGACAGGTGTCCTCAATTCTGACGGCTGCAGAGCGTGAGCTGCCGGATTTGAAGTTAGTCTACAGCCGCGCAAAGTAGATGGCAGCCCCGAGGATTAACGCAAGTAACGCACAGGGAACCCACAGATCGAAGAGATTTATCATGGGGACACGCCAAAAAGTCTGACGACCTCAGATTACGGCAAAGGGGGCAGACTCATCATGATGACTGTGGAAGCGCGGGCAACCTGGCTGCAGGAGCGATCGGCCCTCAGCGGCTTGAGTCAGACGACCCTAACGGCCCTGAGTGAACAGCTGGAGACTCGTCACGTGCCGCCTGAGCAAGTGGTGGTGGTGGCTGAGACGGCGCCAACGGGGCTGTACATCTTGGTGTCGGGGCGACTAGAGCATGAGCCTGGAGCCAGCTTGCCTAGAAGCTTTTTGCCGGGTGCGGTGCTCAACTTGCGATCGTTGCTGCTAGATGAGCCTGTCGAAAAGACGGTTCTATCTCTCTGTGACTCTGAGGTTTGGTATCTCTCGGCGGAGCAGTTTCAGGTCTTCAAAGCGGCGCATCCCGACGTGATTCAGGTGTTTTCGCAGCAGGTGACGGCAGAGCTGCGGCAGGTCACCTCACAGTTGACCTATGAGCAAGAGCGCCAGGATATTTTGCGGCCGTATCTGGTGACCAAAGCACGGCGGGGGGTGATTGGTCGCAGTCGCTATGCCACTCGACTGCGACAGCAGATTCGTGAGGCGTTTAAGGACTGCCCTGATGGCTGTGGCTCGGTGCTGATTTTTGGTGAGCCAGGGGTCGAAAAAGACAATATTGCGGCGCTCATTCATTACGGGTCAGTCTATCGGCGACAACCGATCATCCAGGTTGACTGTGCGCGCCTGCAAACCAGTGGTGCG
>CALCPB010000590.1 GCA_937897665.1 uncultured Halomicronema sp.
GCACTCGCGCCAGAGGTCCAGCAAATGAGATCAATGCTGCTGGGGTTAATTGCGGCCTCACTCTCAGCCAACACGAGGATCTTGAGCACTGCGACCCCGAGCACGATACCCCCCACTAACTGACCTAAAACAGGGGGGAGTTTCAGCCAAGTGCAGAGTTCGCCTAAGAACTGACTCGTTAGGAAAATGATCAGAGCAGAAATCAGCAGAGCACTGAAGATCACAGTTTCGTCTGCCAGGGCAGTCTCTGCTAGGACGGGATAAATGAAGTCAAAAGAAGAAAAAATCATCGGATTCTCTTTCCATGTCGGGCTTTTCGGGATGATGCATAAAGCGGTGATCAAGTCGGCCGGAATAGATATGGCGCCGTTGCCAGTGCCAGCAGCGCTCAATCAGCCAGCGGGGATCTTCTTCTAAGGCATTGCGGGCGCAAAAATCTTGGTGAGCAATCACAAAATCGGCATAGTTGATCTGCCAACACCGCTCGAGGAAAGCATTGCTGAGACAGTGTTTGAGATAGCGACGACGATACTGCCGCCAATAGTCAACAGGGTTCAAAACAAAGGGGCGATCGCGATCCCAGATGGGCTGATCGAGATATTGCCAAAGGGGAAATTGCATGGGTGTGTCCTGGTTATTGCCATCAATCATTGAGAATTTTCTGAAGCTTGCGGCATTTAAGTCACACGTCCGTTTTAATTTTGGATGATAGAAATTCACCTCCTGAGTTTTGGATGGGTCAACGTCTAGCTGCGCTGGCGCTGCAGCCGCTTATCCCCTTCGATGAGACCGTAAAAGGTCGCCATACTGGCGAGCACCAGGCTCCAAGCAGTCGGGTCGATCGGGGCGGTTTGGAAAATGAAATTCATCCAGGGCGCATAGGTCAGCAAGAGCTGCAGGGCGATTGCCGAGCCAATACCGCCCCAAACCCACGGATTGCTGAACAGCCCAATTTTCAGCAGCGAGTACTTCAGGGAACGAAAGCCTAGCAGCATGGCAATTTCACCCCCGACTAGCGTATTGACGGCAACCGTTTGGGCGGTGGGCAGCGGCTGCCCTTGACTAAGCGCAATATTGAAGGTCGTGAAGGTGAAAGTCGCTAATAGCACCGCAGCGACAACAATGCGTCGGATGGTGGCTTTCCTCAGTAGCGGGGAGCGAGGCGGACGGGGCGATCGCTGCATCAATCCCGGCTCTTTGGGCTCCATCACCAGGGTTGACCCCAGCAGCACGGCGGTGACGGTGTTGATCCACAAAATTTGCAGGGGCGTAATCGGCAGCGCCAATCCCAATAAGGTCGCGACCAGAATGATTAGCCCTTCCCCCAGATTGGTGGGCAGCGTCCAGATGACCGCCTTAGCGATGTTGTCAAACACGCTGCGCCCTTCCTCGACAGCCACTTTGATAGTGGCAAAGTTGTCGTCGGTAAGCACCATGTCGGCGGCTTCCTTGGCCACCTCGGTTCCCGTGATGCCCATGGCCACGCCCACGTCGGCCTGTTGCAAGGCCGGGGCATCGTTGCTGCCATCCCCCGTCATCGCTGTGATGTGGCCGCGACGCTGCAGCGCCTCGACGAGCCGCAGCTTTTGCTTTGGGGGGACGCGAGCAAACACCGACATCTGGTCTACAGCTTCAACCAACTCTGCTTGAGACAGGTTTTCTAGATCGCGACTGTTGAGGGCCAGGGGCTGGTCGATATCAGTGGTCGCATTGACCAGACCAATTTGCTGACCGATCGCGATCGCGGTGCCCATGTGGTCGCCGGTAATCATCTTCACGTCAATACCGGCTGCCTGACACACTTGAACCGCTTCAATTGCTTCGACGCGGGGCGGGTCAATCATGGCCTGCAAGCCCAAAAAGGTGAGCCCCGTGGCCACGGTTTCATGATCAATTGTGACGGTGTCGGCAGGTAAGTCTAACCGAGCCAGGGCTAGCACCCGCAGCCCTTGGGCAGCCAGGTCGTCGGCCAATTGCTCGATGGCGGCGCTCGCAATTGGTGGGGACTGACCATTGCCGTCAGCCTGGTCCTGGCAGCGCGGCAGCAGTTGCTCCACCGACCCTTTGAGATACGCCACGGTGGCTGGCGCGCCCTCGCGCCGATGCAGGGTCGCCATGTACTGATAGACCGACTCAAAAGGAATCTCGTTCAGGCGAGGATACTCAACCTCAACGCTATGAGCCGTTAAACCGGCTTTGGCCGCGCTGGTGAGTAGGGCCACTTCCGTCGGGTCGCCTTCCGCTCGCCAACCCGCCTCGCCTGCCACGAGCCGCGAATCATTGCAGAGGGCTCCTGCCCGCAAACACTCCATGAGCGCAGGATAGGCGTCGGGGCGAATCGGTTGGTCGGCAGCATAGAATTTCCCCTCCGGGGCATAGCCGCCACCAGCAACCTGAAAGCGGTTTCCCCCCGCCCAAATGGCCTGCACGGTCATTTCGTTTTGGGTAAGGGTGCCGGTTTTATCAGAGCAGATGACGGTAACACTGCCCAACGTTTCTACTGCCGGGAGCTTGCGGATGATGGCGTGCTGCCGGGCCATGCGCGAGACCCCGATCGCTAGGGCGATGGTCACAATCGCCGGGAGTCCTTCAGGAATCATGCCGACCATCAGGGAAATGGTGGCCTCAAACATGTGATTAAGGCCAGAGCTGTGTAATAAGCCCACGCCGAAGTTGATGACTGCCAGCACACAGATCACCCTCAGCAACAATTGGCTGAGCTGACCAATTTGGCGGGTCAGATTAGTTTCCTGTTCTTCCACAGAGGCCATGAGCTGGCCAATCTGACCGATCTCAGTCTGATCGCCCGTCGCCACCACCACCCCTCTGCCAGTGCCAAAGGTGACAAAGGTAGAAGAGTAGGCCAGGTTGACGCGTTCGCCCAGCCCGGTTTCTGCCGCCAGGTCATCCACAATTTGCTTCTCAACCGGCACCGACTCGCCGGTCAGTGCCGACTCGTTGACCTGTAGCGATTGCCTCGTCAGCAGGCGCAAATCGGCGGGCACTTTATCTCCCGACTGCAACAGCACAATGTCACCTGGCACCAGTTCGACGGCTGGAATCTGCTGCTTTTTGCCCTGGCGAATCACC
>CALCPB010000591.1 GCA_937897665.1 uncultured Halomicronema sp.
TCCCCAAACACAAGCCACTCACCACTCAGCTCCAAGCCTATTTGGACTATCTCGGGATTGCTGGCGGCACCAGCAGCGATGAGTTGTTGGGGTGCGACTTCATTGTCGATGGGGGCTTTGGCATCGGCCTCACCAAACCGCTTAGCGGTGAGTTTGCTGCCGGGATCACGGCCCTCAATGCCACTGACCGACCCATCGTGAGTATTGACCTGCCCTCAGGGTTAGAAACCGACAGCGGTACTGTCCTCGGCACAGCAGTGCGGGCCACGCATACCCTCTGTTTAGGCCTATGGAAACTGGGGCTGCTGCAAGACGCGGCGCAACCCTGGCTAGGGCAAGCTCATTTGATTCCCTTTGACATTCCTCAAACAGCGATTGAGGCAGTTCTCACCCCGTCACCGGCTCGCCGTCGCATCACGGCTACAGCGGCGATCGCCCGCCTCCCCCTGCCGCGATCGCCCATTGCTCACAAGTACACCGCTGGCCATGCCCTACTGATTGCCGGTTCTCGACAGTATGGCGGGGCAGCGCTGCTAGCCGGTCAGGGCGCGATCGCCAGCGGGGTGGGCATGTTGACACTGGTCGTGCCCGAGAGCCTGAGGCCGATGGCCTTGAGCCAGTTACCCGAAGCGCTGGTACTCGGTGCAGCGGAAACAGCAGCGGGGGCAATCGCCACCCTGCCCGCCGCCGTGGAGTGGGATCAGTATTACGTCGTGGCCTGTGGCCCCGGATTAACGCTAGCCGCCACGACCGTGATGGCGGCCGCCTGGAGCTGTAATCAACCTTTGATCTTCGATGCGGATGGCCTCAATTACCTGTCGCAGCGTGATCTCCGGCGGGCAATTAAGGAACGACGGGCCGCCACCCTGCTCACGCCCCATCCTGGTGAATTTCGCCGCCTGTTTCCCGACCTCTGGGCACAAGCAGTGACGCCCAGTGCAGCGGCTTACCAAGCAGCTCAAACCGGGTGCACTATTGTGTTGAAAGGAGCTATCAGCACTGTGGCGCATCCTGGCGAGCCGGTATGGTTCAACCCTACGAGTACCGCAGCTTTAGCACGGGGGGGCAGCGGTGACGTATTGACCGGCCTTGCCGCTGGCTTGGCGGCCCAGCTGATGCAACGTCAGCAATCCGGCACTGATGCCCTGCTCGCCAGCGCGATCGCCGCCGTCTGGTGGCACGCTCAAACGGGAATCGCCGTAGCCGCAGAACAAAGTGTCTTGGGCTGCTCGGCGAGTCAGCTGGCCAAGCGCTTGCCGACAGTTCTGGCCTCACACCTCTGAACAACGGGAGCAAAACCGGATGCGGCAGTTCGAGAGTAGCTGCAGTTTAAGACCAGCCTGAAGGCTAGCCATACCGGCGATCGCGCCTACCCAGGCCCTTAATCAACTAATTCTGGTTAAATCTGGCTGTCATTGGATAGTTTTGATGTTCCCCACTCATATTGGTTAGCTGGGCGACGATAGAGGGCCAAACTTTCTCAAGTTTTTGTAAAGTGAGACGTCCATTCCGGATGCTTCGCTATGCTAGATGTAGAAACGAATCAAGTTGCCAAAATACTGACCACCTAAAGGATTCTGGCTTCTCAAGTCTGCTCTCTTCAAACGCCGATGCCACTGTTACTCGCTCTGGCTAGAGCCAGCAAGTAACCGAGTTTCGGATGAGAGCGATGGCCCCCGTCTCAAGAGGTCACATCAATACCAACTGGTATTGGTCTTACTCAACAAGCCGCGTCATCCAAGAAGTCACTGAATATCTGCTTTAGGTGAGCTCAACCACCTTTAGATAATCCTCGGAAAATTGGGCCGCCATAGTTAGACCCGCCGGATTATTCCCTTGGTTGTTGAGCAG
>CALCPB010000592.1 GCA_937897665.1 uncultured Halomicronema sp.
AGTCTGGTCCTTGAAACGGGATCAGCGTCGTCATAGGGCTGGTTAACCTACCTAAACTCTGCAACAGCCAGTTGCACAATTCGAGTTTCTGGAACGAACCGACTCACCCGGCCAGGACAGAGACCGGTCTGTTGTTGTGCTCTAGAGCATTTAGTATAAATGAATTATTGTCACTTAACTGTTGCGGTCACTTGCTGCGACTGTGACACTCTGGCCATCCGATTGCTGACGTCAGAGAGTCTGCCAAAAAGTATCCCAGGCACCCTGTGGGGACTAGGATGGGCGGTCAGGCGTCGCAGTTGTGATCAGCGCGATCGCGGTCTAATCGAGAATGGTCAAAGCATTGGTATAGCCAGCAATGCTCGTTGTCAGATTGGCCAGCGCTGTAGTTGCGGATGTATAGCCGTTAGCCAGAGGAAAGACTTCGTAAGAGTTGTAGCCTGCTGGTAGGCCCCCAGCGACAGCCGTCCCCGGATACATCGTGCCGCAAAAGCCACTGGGTGGACGAAAGCAAATCGCTGGCAGCGAATATGCTGTTGAGCCCACATCAAATCCCCAGCCGCTATAAGCATTGATATTAAAGGAAATGAGTCGCTGGCTATAGAAGATGCAGCGCCCCTGTCCACTGGTTGTTCCTACCTGGGAAAAGATGGCAAGGCTGCCCTGCACAGGGACGCCAGCGGGGCCAGTTGGGGTCACAATTAGTGCGTTGGCCCGCTGGGTGCCGAGGCCAGAGGGGTCGTCTTGCAAATAACCCGCTGGCACTGAGCACCCAAACGTGCGATCAGGAAAGGGCTGAGCTGCACTGGGTTGACTGAAACCCGCCAGCAGTGCTGATGCCCCCGCCGCTATGAGGGTGAGCGATCGCACCTGGGTCAGGGCAGAACGGTGCATAAACATAGACGATTGACTCCGTGTGCTGAATAGACTCAGTCCACCGCTAGGACACAGGCGCGACGGGCTGTTAGTCACTATTTCTAGCCTCCTAAAATGTTTCAGGACAAAAAATTTTGATGCTGCCGCAGGACCGCTGCCGACATCAATCTCTCGCGACCATACTGGTGTGAATAGACTGGGTGCCTTATACCGATTCTCTAAAACAGGGCTACAGATTTGGCTCCCCTGCTCCTTGGCTCCCCTGCGTTGCCAAGACTGCATCGGAAGTCCAAGCACTGAGAACTGGTATTAGTCTGATTCGGCAACAAACTTGATGAACTGCTGAGGTTGCTGAGCGATCGCTCAACACCGTCAAAACCTGCAACAGTCTGTTGCACAAATGCGCTTCTCGATCCACTCGTTTCCTAGAGGCAATGTGCTGATCGACGCTCACTCAGTGGCTGGCTTAATCTCGCGATCGCGCTACGAAATCCGCCAGAGATAGACCGTTGACTCCTCTTCAGAAGGTTGCAGCTCCCTGACCTCATCAGGTTGCCAATCACCCATGTCAAACTGATGCGACACGACGCGTGCACCCGATCGCAGCTGTTGCCAAAGTCGTGGTCGCAACCGTAGATTCAGATGCGGCAGCAGATACAGCGTCACTACCGTTGCGGCGCTGACATCACACTCATACAAATTGCCCTGTTGCAGCGTGATCAGGTGGTTCACTCCCGCCTGTTGAGCGGCCGCTCGCGCTGCGTCCAGACAGGTGACGTCAAGATCAATGCCCACCCCACGAGTGCCCCAGCGCTGCGCAGCACGAATCAGCAGACGGCCATCCCCGCAGCCCAAGTCATACAGCACGTCTTGGGGGCCGACCTGCGCTAGCTGCAGCATGGCTTCCACAGCATCTAACGGGGTGGGAATGTAGGCAATATCGGGACGGGGTGCGGTCGGCTCAGGCATCGCTAAACAGGCATTTTATTGAGAGGAGGGTTGTTGCTCAGCGATCGCCAATAGCGCGATTAACTGCTGCCGTACTGATTCGTAGGTGTACTCATCCTCTGGGTCGGGGGGCTGGCCTGGACGCTGGAAGCGCGGTCTTTCGTCGTAGATCTCGCCCCATCGCATGTCCACCCGCCGCACTAAATCTTGCAACAGCGCATCTTGAACGGTCATAGGGCGCAACAGCTCGATCAACGCCTGCAGCGGCGCGTCAAAATGGCGACTGCAAATGACATCGTCAGACTGGATGAGTTCTTGCAGAACTGCCTGCAAAGCGCCCGCCGGATCGACCAAATGCTGGCCGACAAACCCCCGCAGCTCATTTTTGACTTGCAACAGCTTGGGAACTGGCGATTCTCCCTTCAGAAAGTTACCCGCCGCTTGCCCGATCGCCGCCGCCATCGAAAATTTTTGACCGTGACGAATTTCTTGCTCGATCGCTCGATCAGACTCTGATTGTTGACTTGACTGCGATCGCGGTTCGGAAGTCATACGCTCTCCGGCTACTTCGCCATCATATCGTTCGCTTTCCGTTCACTGCCGCTCGCAGGGTGCTGCAACGGTTGAATTGTTGAGTTGATGGCGCTGGTCATCACTCGCAACCGTCGGCAGCTGCACCATGCTTTTGAGTGCGAAATTATCGCTACCATAAGCAATTGATCGCATCAAAAAGATAGTGCACGAGTCAAGAAATGCTGACATCACTTGAGGGTAAATCGTATTCAGAGATACTTATTTCTCAAAGATCACCTGATATTTAATGTATGGAGTCCTGAAATAGAAGAGACATTTGGTTCTCAAATTTTAGAGATTCTAGTGCGTAGATAGTCTTGCAGAAAAACTGAATTTTGTATCTAGGGTTCCAGCTTTGTCCGTTGATAAAGTGTTCGGTCCAAGAGATACAGGCCAGCTTGGTTGTGTAAAGCATAAGCTGGTTCACGGAGGGATAAAAGCCCGGGAGATATCTGTTGACCTGATTCAGGTTACGGATTTCTCTCGGGCTTTTTTGATGGTTATTTGTGCAGCTTTATGATGTTGAGATCTGGAGAAACTAGCGATG
The DNA here is from genome assembly GCA_937897665.1 of uncultured Halomicronema sp. Lineage (GTDB taxonomy): Bacteria > Cyanobacteriota > Cyanobacteriia > Phormidesmidales > Phormidesmidaceae > Halomicronema. The sequence goes on from CALCPB010000592.1 coordinate 2,945, forward strand.
GAACATAGCGTGTTTTCGTGGGGAATTATTACTTTTCTCTTAGGCACTTTAGGCGTTGGCGTTTGGGCGTCTAAGCAGATTAAAGGTGACAGCGTTAATTTTTTGGTGGCAGGTCGAGGGCTGTCCTTGCCGTTAGCGGCGGCCACTTTAATGGCTCAATCCGTTGACTCAAATGCCACCTTAGGCAACACCGATTTGTCTGCAGAATTTGGCTTTTGGGCAGGGGCAGCTTTGCCCAGTGGGTTATCGCTGTGCGTGTGTTTGACCGGTACGTTTTTAGCCAAGCCCATGAACCGGATGGGGCTGATCACAATTCCTGATTTTTATCGGGTGAAGTATGGGCGCATGGTGGAGTTGATGGCCGCCTTCATCATGTCCATCAGCTTTTCCTTTTTGCTGGCGGGCAACTTGGTCGCGGGGGGCTTCATGTTCCAAACGTTTTTGGGCATGAGCTATGTCGGCGGCATTACCTTGCTGGCGGCTCTCGTCTTTGCCTACACCGTCTCGGGCGGCCTCTTTGCCGTAGCCTATACCGATGCGATTCAGATTTTGATTGCCGTCGTGGGCACGTTTGGCCTGCTTGCTTATGTCGTCACCACCTTCGGCCTGGAGATTGCGCCGGGCATGGGGCCGCTGGCGCTAGAGCAGCTCACCTCGGTGGGG
>CALCPB010000593.1 GCA_937897665.1 uncultured Halomicronema sp.
GCGAGATAGCCCACCTTGCCACCCGACTCAGTCGGCACCGCGTTAAAGAAGGCCGTCTTATCCGCCACGCGGGTCGCCTGCTGCATATTGTGCGTCACGATAACGATGGTGTACTTCTCGCGGAGTTCCATCATCAACTCCTCAATCTTGAGGGTCGAGATGGGGTCAAGGGCGGAGCAGGGTTCATCCATCAGCACCACTTCAGGATCTACTGCAACGGCCCGCGCAATACATAGCCGCTGCTGCTGACCACCGGATAAGGAAAAGCCGCTTTCCTGCAGCTTATCTTTCACCTCGTCCCAGAGGACGGCTCGCTTGAGCGAGCGCTCGACCAAGGCGTCCATCTCATCGGTACCCCCCTTAAAGCCATTAATTCTTGGCCCATAGGCAATGTTGTCGTAAATCGTTTTAGGAAACGGGTTCGGTCGTTGAAACACCATGCCAATGCGGCGACGGACTTCCACCGGATCAATGTCAGGGTCGTAGAGATTTTGACCGTGATACAGAATTTTACCCGTGAGGTGAAAGACCTCAATCAGGTCATTGAGTCGATTTAAACAGCGCAGAATAGTACTTTTACCACACCCTGAAGGACCAATGAAAGATGTGATTTGGTTGCGCGGAATCTCCATCGACACGTCTCGCACGGCTTTGTAACTGCCGTAGTAGATGTCACAGTCTTCAATTTTAAAGACGGTACTCGTCTTAGTCTGATTAGTCTGAGCAGCCACTTGTTCCACCATGAGAATTCACTCCCTGTATCACCTGTATCAAAGACGCTCGCGTTAGTAGGTTTTTTGACGGGTCACAAACCGCGCAATCATGCTGGTCAGCAAAACCAAGAGTACTAGAATTAAAGACCCGGCCCAGGCGAGCTCTTGCTGTGGCTCAAACGGCACAATCGCGAAGTTGTAGACCAGCACTGACAAGGTAGCAATTGGCTGAAGCACCCCGTTGGGCCAGAAGGAAGAAAAGAGCGCCGTGAAGATCAGTGGAGCCGTCTCACCAGCAGCGCGCGCGATCGCCAGCGTCACCCCGGTCAAAATTGAGGGAATCGCGGCGGGCAACACAATCTGCAGCACCGTTTGATAGCGGGAAGACCCCACCCCAATCGAAGCCCACCGAATCTCTTGAGGAATAATGTTGAGCGCTTCGTCAGTGGTGCGAATGATCGTCGGCAGCATCAGCACCGCCAGCGCCACGCCCCCGGCCACCGCTGAGTAGCCCGTCAGACCGGTGCGCACCAACAACGCGTAGACAAACACGCCCGAAATAATCGAAGGCACGCCACTCAACACGTTGGTGAAGAAGCGCACCCATCTGGCCACCTGGCCGTCTTCACTAAATTCGGAAAGATAGACGGCCGCCATGACGCCAAAGGGCACCGAGATGAGCGTGGCGATCGCCACCACAACCAGCGTGCCAATAATCGCGTTGGCAATGCCCCCACCATCTAACCCAGGCGGGGGTGGCAGCTCAGTAAAGAGGGCTGGCGTAAGACTACCGGCCCCCTGAATCGTCACAAACGCCAACACCAGTACCAAAGGAATCAGCGTGATCACCACGCAGAGTACTGAAAGCGCCGTCATGATGATGTTAAAGATGTCGCGAGGGCGAGAAGAATTCTTGCGTAGGCCCGCTAGCGAGGGCGATTCTGGGGATGTTCCGCTAAAGCTCGTCATGGGTTTTGCGATCCAATGCAACTATTCAAAAGATTCCGGTTAGTCATATTTAGCTTTGACATTGCTCACGATGACCTGGGCCAAAATGTTGACCACCAGCGTCATAATCACCAACACAAACGCGGCATACATCAGGGCCGACACTTGTAGCCCTTTCGCTTCCGCAAACTGGTTGGCAAGCAAAGAAGCGATGGTATTGCCCGGTTCGAGCAGCGACAAACTAATTTGGTTAGAGTTACCAATCACCATGGTGGCCGCCATAGTTTCCCCCATCGCCCGGCCCAGAGCCAGCATAATGCCGCCCACAATACCGGAGATCGCCGCCGGAATCAGCACCCGAAAGATCGTGCCCCAGCGCGTTGCACCAATGCCCAGTGAAGCCTGCCGCAGGTCAGGCGGCAGCGACGCGAGAGAATCTCGCGAAATCGCAATGATGATGGGCAAAATCATAATCGACAAAATCAGCGCCGCAGTCAGCATACTCGGCCCAATGAACTGCAGGCCGAACAAGCCAAAGAACCACTTCAGCGCGGGAATCAAAACAAAAATACCCCACAAACCGTAGACCACACTGGGAATTGCCGCCAGCAGCTCAATCATGAACACCAAGACGGTGCGGATTTTGAGGGGAATGAAGTTTTCGCTGAGAAAGCTCGCCACGCCTAGACCTAACGGCACCGCGACCAAGAGGGCAAGAAAAGCACTCACCAACGTACCGTAGATCATCGGCAATGCGCCATAGGCGTCTTGCACCGGGTTCCAGGTACTCGCGGTCACAAACTGCAAGCCAAATTCTCGAATCGCCGGTATCGCTGCCATCAAAATAATAAAGGCGATCGCCAGCAGCAGCAAACCAGTACCAATGGCAAAGGCTGTGGTCAAACCGACGAAAAAGCCATCGAATTTCTTCTCTCTGGCGGTCCGACTACGGGTGTTGGGAACATCTGAGGCGGTCACAGTGCTATCTTCTCCTCGACAAACCAATAAAATCGCTGGGCTTCAGAAAGCTGTCTGCCCGCTTCAAAGGACTAAGCCAGACGGTATCAACTTTCTGTAATCGCGCCAGCCACCCTGTGAGTAGCTAGCGCGATTCTCATAAAAAAGGGGGCAGCGCCCCCTTTTGTCAGACTATTTACTCAACGGTGATTTCGTAGTCAGGGCTGATGCCATCAGCGGCAGCCGCGACCTTCTCGCGCACGCTGGGGGGCAGCGCCACATAACCCAGCTCAGGAGAAATCTCCTGGCCTTCGTTGAGCCCGTACTCAACCATCACCTCAACCGCTTTCGCCTGCATGGGATCTTCATAGGTTTCGTACACCAACATCCAAGTGTAGGTGACGATGGGATAAGAGTTGTCACCCTCAGGGTCAGTGATGAAGGCGCGCAGGTTCTCAGGCAGCTCAACCGCGTCCAAAGTTGCGGAAGCTGACTCACCGGTGGGCGTCACAAAGTTGCCCGAGGAGTTTTCCAAGGCGGCGACTGCGAGGCCGTTGTTGGTGGCATAGCCATACTCAACGTAGCCAATGGCCCCTTCAGTTTGCTGAATTTGAGCGGTCACCCCCTCATTCCCTTTACCGCCGATGAAGCTACCGGTGGTGGGCCACTCAACGGTTTTACCTTCGCCAATTTGGCTCTCAAAGTCAGGGCTGATAGCACTCAGGTGCTTGGTAAAGACCCCCGTCGTACCACTACCGTCAGAACGGTGCACCACAGTGATATCAGAATCGGGAAGCTCAGCGTCGGGGTTGGCCTCGACGATCGCCGGGTCGCTCCAGCTGGTGATGTTACCGAGCAAGATGTTGGTGTAAACCTCACGGGGCAGGTTTAACTCATCGACACCAGGCAGGTTGTAAGCCAACACAATGGCGCCAGCCGCCATCGGCAGCAAGATGGTGCCATCTTCAACTGCAGCGATTTCCTCATCTTCCATGGCCACGTCGCTAGCCCCGAAGTTCACGGTTTCTGCCGTACACTGCTCACCCCCAGCGCCCCTACCGC
>CALCPB010000594.1 GCA_937897665.1 uncultured Halomicronema sp.
CGTTCGAGCCGCCAGGGCGGTTTGGTCTGGGGCCAGCGGTTAGCAAATGACTCTTCTAACATGCTGTCGTAGGGTTTACCGGGCGGATAGTGAGACACCAGTTGACAATCAGCATCGAGGGTGAACTGCCGTTCTTTGAGCTGTTGCGTGTAGCGATCGCGCATGACTAAAGTGGCCGTTAACCGCCAGCGGGTCACGTGCAAAATAGCCGGAATCAGCTTGGCCATATCGAGCCCATAGCGGGTGCTGGGTTTAAACAAGCTGGTCGGGCCGTCGATCTCAATGGTGAAGCCCTGATCAGCGTCGCCTTCGATATAGGCCATCAGCCGAGACAGCTAGAGATAGCGAAATAGCAGCTTGTACTCACCGGGGTCGTTGCGGTAGGCCTGCAGCTTCACCTGTGATGCCTTGTAAAAGATCCCCTGTACCTGCGACAGGTTGTAACGGTGCACCAAGGCTTCGGCTGTGGGCGCTTCAAACGCGGTGAGAATGTGGTTTTCCTTTAGGTCGGCATAGAGCCCCTGGCGAATCTCGGGAGGATTCACCGCCCGATCTAGCTCTTGGCTCAGCTGGTCGGCAAGAGTTTGCAGATGTTGTTGTGTGGTCTGGGCACTAGGCAGGGTGCGGCTCGCCAGGGCAAAAGCACGGGCGCGCAGCAGAGGCGGCTCGAGCGGACTCACCGGCTCATAGGTGCTAAAACTCGATCGCAAAATGTGAGCCAGCCCGCGCGGGACGCGATAGTCGGTGGCTTCACCCTCTAGTACTAGTAGCGGTTGGTTGAGCTGCCCCTGCGACTGGCCCTGATGCGCTTGAAACAGCTCGATCAGCGCTTGGGCGATCGCCAAAATAGGCGCTTTGAGGCTCAACCGTTTCGGCTGAATCGCTTCGCCCTGATAGCGTTGAATGAGCAAGTCCGACGGTAACGTGGCTCTGCCTCCTGAAAACTGGATCGGTAAAGACGGGGCTGGCGATCGCCCCTGTGGCAAAAACGAGCGGCCGGCCTTCTAGACTGATATTTTGTCCATTTTGTCAGGTTGTGATTCGTCTATGCCTTCAGTTTCCATTGCCGATTTTGTGGAGCAGGTCAGAACAGGCACGGCCCTTGCCAGCTTTCCTACCGCTCCGGTACCGGCATTGGCCGCCCGTCCCGATCAGGGCGATCGCATCTAAGCCGCCAAAGCCCGAGCGGCAGATAAACCATTGATTCTCATGGGCGCCAGTTGGGATGACCTACAGCCCTACATCCATGGCGATGGCGCAGCCGTAACCACCTGGCAGCGGATGGCTGCTCGCTATTGGCCCGGTGCCCTTACCCTAGTGCTGCCTGCCAGCGAACGGGTGCCGGTGGCGATGAATCCGCTCCAAACCGGTACCGTCGGCATTCGCGTTCCAGCGCACCCCTTGGCCCGTCACCTGCAGGCGCAAACCGGCCCCCTCGCCACTACCAGCGTCAATCGTTCGGGCCAGCCTGCCTTGAAAGAGATGACGGCGATCGCCACGCAGTTTCCCGAATTGCTGATTTTGTCGGCAGCAGCGATCGCGGATCTGAAAGCGACGCTGGGAGAATTTTCGATGCAGGCTTCGGGCGTGCCCTCTACGGTCATTGCCTGGCGCGAATCAGGATGGGAGGTGCTGCGGCAGGGATCGGTGCAGGTGGAGAAAATGGAAAATTAGGGCGATGGGGAGGAGCCTGAAGGGCAGGGAGCGAGGGGGCAGGGAAGAAAAAAAGTAGCGGTGGCGGTGGGGCGAGGTCGCGATCGCGACGCCGAGAGCAAATGAAATCTCTGCGGTAGAGGCGATCGAGAACGCGTCATTGATTAAACTCGAAAGCCTGGCGGTATGGATATGACCGCGCCCGCTCCGTAAAACTTGCTAGCGGCTGAACCGTTTTCGGCATAAAGACTCAGCCGCTAAATAATGACAGCCTCTAGTTCACAGTTTGTCTGTGCAATTAGACGGGCGATCGCGACATACAGCTGGGTCTAATCAAACGTTAACGTCAGTTGCTGATTTTGGCTCCGCTCAATCAGCTAAAGCGCATGCTGGGTAAGAATTTTAGGGTTAATACCAATTCTCTGAAACTGGACTACAGATCTTCCTTTCGGCTCCGCTCAAGGAACGTCGGCTGAGCGAAGTCGAAGCCGACTTGTATGTGTAGCTGTAATTTGTCGAACTGGTATAAGCGGAGTCGTTCGCGCTAGCGTCTCCGCCAGGAGAAAACTCGACGGCAAGGTAATCGTGCCTGCCTAACTGACCGTCTTTGCTGCTCTCCAAAGCTTTTCTCTAAACAGTCGTCATACGACGCTTTGCTAACCCGAGTCCACCGATCAGTACGATTCCCATCAGCAAACTGGGTTCTGGCACTGCCACTTCATCGTCAGTATCGGGAACTTGTACCGGTGGGAGTTGCCCCAACATGGCCAAGCCATCGTTGATGCATTCAGTAAACACGTGGGCAATATAGTCGCCCTCAGGCAATAGACTGCGGTCAAAGTTAAACCCAATCGTATGCCGCCCGGCGACGTCAGAATTGACGGCACCAAAATTAAGACCCGCGTCAGCTAACTGCTGCTCATTTAAGAAAGTAATGCCACCTAAGTAGTCACCTGATTGGATTGAGCTGGAAACGGTATGTCGGCCCTGCTGAAAATATTCGGTGTAGCTCAGATCTCCCATCGAAGCCGTCCCCTTCACCTTGGCACCGTTGGCCTCATACTCTTCGTTCGCCCAATCTCTATGGGCCGTCATCTGGTCAAAGCCACTGTTTTCTGCAGCGGTATTGGTGCCGATGACATTACCATAAACGCCGACCTTGTTGACTCCTGAGTCATTACCAGCATCGAACTGTATAGCAAACAAATCACCCTGGGCATCGCCTAACTCTGCGCCAGAAAGGTTTAAGAACAAATCACCATAGTGAATATATCCGTCCTCTGCCCCCTCGGCGTATTGACCGCCTAGATTCAAGTTGGAGTTAATTGCGATGTAAATCTGATCGGCAGTCTCCTTAAGCGCCATGCCATAAATTTCATAGCTACTCTCGGCACCGCGTTGATTACCATCAGCTCCGTCATCAAATGAGTCGATTGTATAGTTCCAACCATTGAATAACTCTCCGGCTTGAGCCGGTGCTAGTCCAATGTAGGCAGAAGTCATAACACAACCGGCCAGCACGGTTAACGTTTTAGTGACGAAGCCCATAGCTCTCTTTTTCTCCAGTGTCTGAGTTGCAAAATCTGTCCCACACCTGAATTTCATGATTGCTGTGCAGAGGTGAAAAAAGATCAGCAAAAACCGCTAAATTGTTCCCTCTTTGATATCTCCTTAGGTAAATTCCTCAGGTAAAGCTTGTTTGGCTTCCACAAACTTGGTAAAAACCGCTCGTCAAAGAAACGTAAGGTTGAATCTTGTTAGTTGAATTTGTGTAAGCAAGGTTACATAGCTCAAAATCAAAAGTCTTATTTACTCAACAGAGTAAGCACCTCAATTGGTCGCTTCCGTGCAGGTAATAAGTTTTACTCTGAATCCAACTGATCGATCGCGCGACTTTTTCTAGTGGTTCTAGATAGTAATGAGGAGCGATGGTTTATCGCTTAGGCCGCTAAATCCTGCGGACTCGCCACATCACGGTCGAGGGGCCTCAGGTCGAGTTTGAATTCACTGGCAAAAGCGGCATTGAGCATCACATCGAACT
>CALCPB010000595.1 GCA_937897665.1 uncultured Halomicronema sp.
CTTGAGCGGAGCCGAAAGGAAGATCTGTAGTCCAGTTTCAGAGAATTGGTATTACTCGAAAGCCGTTGATTGAGCCGCTGACTGCCAGCCAATTAAAGCTGAGAGCGTTCTCTTGGTTGGGCAAACAATTGTTGAATGGCGCGATCGCGATCGCGCCAGGTTTCCCCGTTAGCGACCGTCCATACGGTGTCATAAAAGAAGAACGACACGCCGGCAAAGCCCATGTCTCTCGCGACCTGCACCTGTTGCTGAATCAGGCCAATCGGCACCGGCTGGTTTTTGAGGCCGGTGAGAATGCCGACCCCCGTGGGAATGTGGTCTTGGGCCTGCTGAATGGTGCGATCGCGCAGGGTGTTCTGAAAGTTATCGACGCTATCGCGATAAACCTGCACAATCAGCTCCTCGATATAGCCCATCTCGCGCCAGCGCGGCCAGTCCTGCAGCGACTCCCGATAGGCAAAAGTGGCTGGGTTGGGTGCCACCGATAGCACGGCATTGGGACGTTTCGCTTTCACCACCCGAAACACTGAGTCGATAAAATCCGTTATCTGGTCGGCTCGCCAGCGCGTCCACTCAACATCGTAGGGGTTGGTGGGAGGTGATTGGCCACCATGCGCTTGCCGGTAAAGGTCGATTGTGTAGGGATCGTAGCCAAACGCGACGGGTAAAGCGAAGTGATCGTCGAACTGCAGCCCATCGACATCATAGTTGGCCATCAGTTCTGCAATCAGATCCAGAATGAACGCCTGCACCTCGGGATGAAATGGGTTGAGCCACACGCGCGGATGGCGACCCTCTTGATAGCGGCGGGCCGCAGGCAAAGCGCCTTGCTTTTGGGTCAGCCAATCGGGATGGCGCTGGGCCAAGGGCGCGTTGGCTGGCAGCATAAAGCCAAACTCAAACCAAGGGATCACACTAAGGTGCCGGTCATGGGCCTGGGCCACTAGCCCGAGCAGCAAGTCGCGATCTCCCTGGGCAGCTTCCAAGGCTTCATTGCGGCCTTGCTCTTCTAAATCAGGATAAAGTCCTTGCCGGTAGCCCATTGCTTGTTCTGCCACCTGACTGGGTTACAGGGTGTAGCCCCAGCTCCACACCGCCGGATACACCGTATTGAAATGGCGATCGGCTAACTGCTGCAGCGTCACCGTCACTGCCTGATCAGAGAATAGGACGGAGCTATCCACATTGGTCAGCCAAACGCCGCGAATTTCGGTAGGGGCATCGGCCTGGGCGGGCTCTGAAATGACTGCCATCAGACCGGAGAAGCCCCACAGCAGTAGCGCACTCAAAACCGCGATCGCCAGATAGTGAATCCGTTTCATAATGTTCTACAAAGGGTTGATACCAGTTCTCTAAAACTGGACTACAGATGCCCGTACTGGAACGATCCCCCCACCCCCCCTTGGAAAAAAGGGGGGCAGCAAGATTCGGGTGGTGAATAGCCCCTTTCCCAAGGGGGCGGCGACAGCGGGGGATCCTCGATCTGTAGCGCTGTCATGCAGAATCGGTATAAGAGGGTCTACCGAGCCCCCTTGATTATCAGGGAGGTCTTTGAAAATAGCCTCCCCGGATCGCCAGGGGTGGAGCAATGCCACCCCCCTTACCGCAGCTGATTCACCCCCCCTCATCCCCAATACACAGTCATTAAACTGCTACCGGATCTAATCGGGTGCCTGGGCCTGCTCAACGCCGTCTGGCGATAGCTCCTTGACTGCACCGGACGCTGATTCCACTGCGAAGGTTTGTCGGGGGGTGCCAATTTCGATCCCGTTTTCCGCAAGTGCTTGGCGCACCCGCAAGCGCAACTCTCGCCCGACGGCCCACTGCTGCCCCGGTTCAGTTTGTATCCAGGTGGTGAGGGTCATGCCGCTGTGTGAAACGCTGTCGACCCCTAAAACACTGGGTTCAGAGACGATTTGGTCGTGCCATTCAGGATCATTGTAGAGAGCTTGAGCCACGGTTTGCATCACTGCTAATGCTGCTTTGGGATCCGTTTGATAGGCCACATCAATACTGAAATTGACCCGCGACCAGCTGCGAGTGAGGTTTTTGACCTGGGTAATGCCAGAGTTGGGAATCGTCACTAAGTCACCGGCAGCACTGCGAAGTTGGGTGACCCGCAGATTGAGATTTTCCACCAGGCCAGCCGCCGTGCCCACGTCAATCACGTCGCCAATCGCGTATTGATCTTCGGACAAAATCAAGAAGCCATTGACCAAATCTTTGACCAGGTTTTGCGAGCCAAAGGTAATGGCCAAACCGACTAAGCTGCCGATCGCCACGGTGGAGGCAGTGGGCACACCGAGCGATCGCAGGGCTGACAAAATCGCCACTAAGAGAATGACGACGGTGACTAACCCCTTGGCAGCTTGAGAAATCGTCGAAGCTCGCAGTTGCCCCCGTTGCGCATCGCCCAAATGCACAAAATCTGCGAGATCAGGCCCTTCCCAACTGGTGGTGAACCGATCGATGAGCCGCCGACTGAGACGAATGGCCAAACCGGCTAAGAACCATACCAGAAATAAGTTGGGCAAGTCGCGAAGGAAGCGAAATTCTTGATCTAATAGATAGGGGGAAACCCAATAAATCCAAGCAATGCCGCCAAACCAGGCCAAAATCAACAGCCAAAACAGTAACCACTGTACGAGATCGAGCGCTGCCAATTGCCGATCAAGGCTAAACACCTGCTGCAACGCTTGTAAAAAGGTGGCTCGGGCTTGCGTCATCTGGTCGGGAGCAGCAGTCGCCGACACTTCTGGATGATCGGGGTCAGATATCGCTTCAGAGGCAGTCGTGCTAATGGCCCGCTTTTGCTGCC
>CALCPB010000596.1 GCA_937897665.1 uncultured Halomicronema sp.
CCTTGCCTGCTCTTCGGGCTGACGCCGACGTTCCTTGAGCGGCGTCGAAAGGAGGATCTGTAGTCCAGTTTCAGAGGATTGATACTAGACCTGTTTGCAGTCAGTCAAACTCTGAGTTGTTAGCGATTACTTGAATTTAGTCCTAGGATCATCGATATCGGTTGAGCTAATGATGATCACTCCAGCGTTCTTCATATTAGAGCTATGACGACTCTGACATTGCCCCTCACATTCGACCTCCAGCATGTTCATCTCACCGATGAACAGTTCTATCAGCTGTGTGTCAATAATCCTGAACTCGTGCTCGAACGTGACGCGAAAGGAGCGCTCATTCTGATGTCTCCCGTTGGTGGAGAAAGCGGTAACGCTGAATTGGAGCTAGGGACAGATCTGGCAATCTGGAATCGTCGAACAAAACTGGGCAAAGTTTTCAGCTCTTCCACCATCTTCAAACTGCCGGGAGGCGGTAGTCGATCGCCTGATGCCGCCTGGGTTGAATTATCTCGCTGGCAAAGCCTTACGTCAGAACAGCGTCAAAAATTTCCGCCGATTGCCCCTGACTTTGTGTTGGAACTGCGATCGCGCACCGATGACCTCGCCACTCTGCAGGCAAAAATGCAGGAATATATTGACAGTGGCGTGCGCCTGGGATGGCTGATCAATCCTCAAGATCAGCAGGTCGAAATTTACCGACTAGGGCAGGTAAAAGAAGTGATTGCCTTGCCCGCTGAGTTGTCAGGTGAAACTGTGTTGCCCGGTTTTGAAATGGTGATCGAACCGTTTGTGGAATAGCGGTTGCTTCGGCTCAGTCCTGGGTCAAACCGGCCTGCCCTAAAGTGTCATCAATAAACTGCTGCCACGTTTCATTTGGCTCCCAGATTTGCGCTAAGTCAGCTGCCGCTAACGGTTGAGGCACACCCTTTAATCGCCGATGCAGATAAACAAAGGCTGACACCCGCATGTTCATGGCGCAGTGCACAAAAATCTTTTGATCTGGGTGGCTGGCCAACGTAGCTTGAAACTGCTCAAAATCTGCCGCAGTCGGGGATGCCCATATGACTGGAATGGGAACGTAGGTCATGCCGCACGCTTCCACTACCGATCGCTCGTCAGGCAGGGCATTGGTGGAAGTCGGCAAAGCTAGGTTCACCACAAGGTCAAAACCGGCTTGGCGAATGGTCGCAAACTGCTCTGCGGTGGGCTGACCAGCGGTAGCGAGGTGCTCTGAGATCGGTAGGTAGTTGTAGATGTCGTTCAGCATTGGTGGGCATGGGGGAGTCAACACTGTCGCAGTTACAGCCGAGTGATGGCGTCGCCGATAGAGAGGGATGTGACCGCTGAGTCAGGGGCCAGGCGAGTATTCACCGCCAGACGATAAAAATGGTTGAACTGCGATCGCGCGACCCCCTCTGGCAACGTAGCGGCTCGCTGTGCGGCAAAGTGTTTTTGAAATCCCTTAGTGGAGTCGCCTGTCTGAGGATTGCGGGTAGGCACGACACACCGCTGACAGGGATTGATGCCCCAAAACGTGACCGCCCCCACGCGAAAGGGTACCGGCTCATCTGAGGCCGAAAACAGCTGATCTTCCCAAAAGGCGGGAACGCCTGCAACTTCTAGATTGGTGCGGAAGCGGCGACGAGTTTCGACCAGGCTCAGACCATACCAGTCGGCTATAATTTGCAGCGTGGCGGTGCTGATCAGCGTCGGGCCAGGCGAGTCGGTATCGTCAGGGAAGCCGATTTTACTATCGTGCCGCAGCGTCACTGGCTGCTCAAAATAGGTGCTCAACCACTGTGCTAAACCGTCTGGGTGGGGCTGCAGTGGAAACGTGCTGGTCTGCGAGGGCTCGTCTGTCCAGACAGTCACTGCAGCCAGGTCATCGGCAAGGCGCGATCGCACCTGATGAATGCGGGCATCCCGTTTGCCATTAATAAACTTGCCGGTGGTATCGAAAAGGGCCAAGGCGCGATCGTGCTGCAAGGCACCGCTGGGCAATACCTGCGCCGTTTGCACAGTCAAGCCATCCAGCGATTTGATGGGATACAGGTCAATGCGAGCTAAATGGGCCGTCATGGCAGAACAACCATGCAATAAACAAGTTGGTGACCATGCTAAACCAAATCTTTACCTGACTAATTTGTAGTACAAATGCTTTAAGGGCTGTTGTCACCAGTCCCCTTTCACTTGCACTAAGAGGTTAACGATGTCTGCGATTGCGATTGTGTATTTTTCGGCGAGTGGTCATACGCACCTGATGGCAGAGGCGATCGCCGCCGGTGTGCAACAGGCTGGACATAAAGTTGAGTTGCTGCGGATTACGGGCGATCAAATCACCGACGGACGTTGGCAGGATGACGCCATGATGGCGACTCTGACTGCAGCGGATGGGATCGTTTTTGGGTCGCCGACTTACATGGGTGGCGTCGCTGGACAGTTCAAAGCGTTTATCGATGCCGCTAGCGAAGCCTGGTTTGCTCAACTATGGAAAGACAAGATTGCCGCCGGATTCACCCATTCCAGTTCGCTCAGTGGCGATAAGCAAGGCACGTTGATTTACCTGGCCGTTAATGCCGCGCAACATTCTATGCTTTGGCTCAATGTCGGAGACATGCCGAGTCAATACGTTGGCAAAGACGATGGGGTCAATCGACTCGGCTCTTTTATGGGCGTCATGGGGCAAAGTCCGATGGCGATGGATGGTGCAGATGCCCAACTGGATGCCGGCGATCGCCTCACCTGTGTCAACTTTGGTCAGCGGATTGCCGAAGCGGCCGAACGCTGGGGATGAGTAGGCTCGCATCTCCGATGGAGACAGTCCTTCAACCAAACATGGGTCTTTGGTGATGTTCTAGGTCTGTGGTTAAGGTTGCCAGCTTACTTTGAAGGCGCTGGCTGCCGAAGAAGCATCCATAGGTCTAGCACAT
>CALCPB010000597.1 GCA_937897665.1 uncultured Halomicronema sp.
CGTAATGTGGTGGTGGGGGGGGAAGCGTAACCGCAGTGATGCGCTTATCCCAGGGGCAGTTAACCCTGCTGGAGTATTGTCCTCGGCGGTTTCAGCACTCGATTTTAGAGTCGCTGTCGGTACCGTCATCGCCGACATTGCTAGCCGCGCAACAGTGGGGCGATCGCTTTCACTTACTGATGCAGCAGCGTGAGATGGGGTTGCCCATTGACCCAGTGCTAGCCCACGATGATGAACTGCAAACCTGTGTAAGTCGCCTGCAGGCGGCAGCGCCTGACTTATTTGACTCGACAGATGAAAGCTGGCGGCAAAGCGAGCATGAGCGATCGTTTGTGCTCAACGGCTACTGGTTTACCGTGGTGTATGACCTGCTGCGGCAGTGGAATGCGGCTTCATCCCCTGGTGACCGGGCCGAAATCATTGACTGGAAAACCTATCTCAAACCCCGAACCGCAAAGTTTCTGCGGCGAGAATGGCAGACGCGCCTTTACCTCTACAGCTTGGTCGAGACGACGGACTATCGTCCTGAGCAAATCTCGATGACCTACTGGTTCGTGCGGGTAACCGATCCGGAGGCCCCGCAACCCACGCCACAAAAGGTCTGTTTGCCCTATTCTGACCAAGCGCATCAAGCGACCCATCGGCAGCTAACCCAGCTGACCCAGCAGTTCACCGCCCTACTAGAGGGGGGAATGCCGTTTCCTCAACTGCCCATTGATAGCCAGAAATGCGCAGACTGTCCCTTTGCGGTGCGCTGTCCGTATCGGCCAAGTCAGTCTAGCATCTGCGCCTGCTCTTCCGGCAAAATAGCCCCCTCGACCGGGCAGACCTGCAGACAGATGCCACAGTCGATGCAGGTAGAAAAGTCGATCCAATACCAGTCGGTGCCTTTTTTGTTTTTACCCGGCCCTTCGTGGATACAGGCAACGGGGCAGGCATCGACGCAATCGGCGACACCCTCGCACACATTGGTCACAATCGTGTGAGACATAGAACTCCTTTATTCGCGGCTTAAGACAGGGGTTGTAATACCACCAGCCTATTTCCTGGGAATTAATTTTCCGCAGAGAAATTACAGCTGCTTTAGTTTACCGTTTCAATCGCAGGGGGGCTGTCCTCAGTAATCCAAGCAATGCGACTAATGCGGCGATCGCGGGCGCGATCGCGAATAAGGGCCGCGTCGTCCTCCGGTTCTAGATACAGCTCAACTCGCATCAGCGCGTTGCCCTCGCGTCGGGCAAATGCCCTGTGCCTAAAAGGGCCTGATGGAGATTTCGACATTAAACATAAAGCCGATGCCGGGGTAGCTGCGGCCCTTCGGGTCGAACACCCCTAGCAGATTGTCGTAGCGGCCGCCTTTGCCGACCACCTGTCGGCCCTGGGGCATGTTGGCCACGACCTCGAATACCATGCCGGTGTAGTAATCAAAGGATTGGATCAGGCTGAGATCTAGGATGAAGGGTTGATCTGGATCGGCACTTTGCAACAGTTCGACTAAGGACTTCAGCTCATGGACGAGCGCCTGCTGGTCTGACGTCAGATCGAACTGGCTCACAGCTTGCAGCACGTCCTGCGGGCGACCCCTCAGATCGAGCATTTGCAAGGCGCGCTGCCGCAACTCATCCGCAACATCCAGGGTTTCTAGCGTGATGCGGTCTAAATGGGCGATCGCCTCTCGCACGGTTTTCCGCAGCGGTTGCGGAAATACTTCCAGCAGTGAACGGGTTAGGCCCGCATTGCCTAAGATCAGCTGCCAGTCGGTGAGCTGCAGCGTGTTCACACAGCTCAACAGCAGTCGAATCGTTTCTGCATCAGACAACAGCCCCCGCGTACCCAGCAGCTCGACCCCGGCCTGATAGTATTCTTGCTGACCCGCTTGGGTGCCGGTTTTGGCACGGCTAAAAACGTTAGCCGTGTAGTAAAGGCGTTGAGGATAGGTGACTTGCGCCATGCGAGTCACCGCAGCCCTGGCGATCGAGGCGGTGAGTTCTGGCCGCAGGCCCAGCCGCTCTTGGCCGTCTCCCTGCAGCTGAATCACCGACGATTGGGCGATCGCCCCGCCTGCCATTAACGTATCGAGGCTTTCGACCGTTGAGGTGATGATGCGGTGATAGCCCCACCGCTGAAACATTTGCTCTAGTCGACCTTCAATCCAATACTTTTGGGCCACATCGAGCGGCAGCAAATCGCGGGTGCCCGATGGCGGTTGATAACTCATTTACTTTTGCTTGCCTCCAAACAGCCCAAACAGCCCACCCTTTGACTTTGAGGACTTGGATTGGGAGGCCTTAGATGTCGATGCCGCCTTCGAAGCGGCGGTCGACCCGGATGTCTCTGACGTGACGTTGAGCTTCGCATCTAACTGTTGGGCTAAGTCATTACTGGGATCGATCGCGATCGCCCGCTTCAGGTGAATCTTGGCCATCTTGGCCTGGCCCGCCGCCAGATAATATTCCGCTAAATGGCTATGGCAACGCACGTTGGTGGGGTGAGATTTGACCGCCTCTCGCATTTCCATAATGGCTCGAGAATATTCCTTGCGGCGGGCAAACTCGCGGGCGCGGTTGAGGTAGCTGTCGATAATCGATTCTCGCTGCCGTTTCGGAGAGAGGGGAACGGTGTTTTTTTTCTGGGTTGCCGCTGAAGCGTCTCCGGTTACCGCGCCAGGGCTATTTTGCGCCGAAGTTACAGTCGGCGATGCGCCGTTGCCGCCAGCCGCTGTGCTGACTAAATAAGCCAAATTCAGCTCGCTAATCTGGCCCGTCACCGCCAAAACCTGGTCCAAAGAGTCGTATTGCGCTTCGGCCAGTTGTTTCAAGCTGTTGGTATACAGCGGCCCCGCATTTTGACTACCCACTAAGGCTTTTGCCGGTTCAGAGGTTAAGTTGACTGATGACTGCCCACTCAGCTGCTTACCCCGTAATCGCAGCACCACCAAATGCTCCGTCATGGTTTTTTCTTGCGTGAGCGTTTCGTAGGCGGGGTTGACCAGCTTCGACAGCAGTTCGTTGGCCTGCTGCTTCTCGGCATCGGTGCTGGTGCGCAAGCTATCAGGGTGTAGTTTGCGGGCAATCTTGAGATATCGCTTCCGAATCTGTTTGGCATCAGCGTCGATTGAGACACCCAAAATCGCATGGTAGTCAGTCAAGTCAAATTGAAACAAACCCTGTTCAATATTCATAGCTGGTTGGTGTCTCCCCCGCCTAATGAGGCATTGGCTGGTTGTCTACATGCGATGCATCATCCAAATCTTCCGCAATTTGCTGGAAATTGGCTAGCAACTTTACTGTTAAAGATCTTATCGATAGTTGTCTCAATAACGGTCAAAAAATTTTCCCTATTCAGCGATTGTGATCGGGTGAAAATGCTCTAGGGGTTTTATTTGTTCTAACACTTGGCTAAGGATAGTGTGGATGCGACCATTTGTGGCCAAAATTCTGCCCGACTGCAAATCAAAGGCCGTTTCGTCATAGGCGGTCACGCACCCGCCGGCCTCTTCAACCAGCACGACCCCGGCAGCCAAATCCCATGGTGAGAGTCCTCGCTCCCAATAGCCATCGAGGCGGCCACAGGCCACGTAGGCGAGGTCGATTGAGGCCGCACCGCCGCGCCGCACCCCCTGAGTTAAATGGGTCAAGTGGCAAAACTCGGCGTAATTATTGTCGACTCGCTCATGGCGATCGTAGGCAAATCCTGTGACGAGTAGACTGTCGGCCAATTTGGGCGTGTTTGAGACGCGAATAGAGCGCCGGTTCAACGTCGCCCCCTGCCCATTGGCCGCCCGAAACAGATCCTCGCGAAAGGGGTCAAAGATCGCCCCCACGGCAGGATGGCCGTCAATCAACAGGCCAATCGACACGGCCGAAAAAGGGTAATGGTGAGTATAGTTCGTAGTACCATCAAGCGGATCGATGGCCCATAAAAAGGGGCTGTCTGCAGTAGTCCCGATCTCGCCAGACTCTTCCGCCAGGATAGGATGATCGGGCAAGTGACGGTGCAGCACGTCCAAAACCACGGCTTCGGCGGCTTTATCGGCCTCAGTGACGAGGTCGCCGGGTCGGCCTTTTTGCTCAATGTGCTCTAGCTTGCCCCAGTAATTTTGCAGCACTGCGCCTCCAGCCAGCGCCGCCTCAGTGGCGACCTCCAGGTAGCGGCTCAGATCCTGCTTACTCACATCAGTCATGGCAGCCTTTTCGTGCAGCATAGTGTCTAGTCTAAGGGGCGGGCGATCGCTTTAGTTTAAGGAGCGGGCGATCGCTGGCGAAAGGCTTCAGGCGTTTCTCGCAGCGGATTGTCTGGATTCCAGATGCCCCGCCCCAATAGCCGGGCGGATTCTTGGGCATAGAGCAGGTCAAGCCCATACTGCAGGTGGGGCAACTCAGCGGCGGCTAAATAGGCACAGCCCTGTTCTAAAGTCGCCGCATTGATCAGCTCGCGTCCCTGCCAGCCATAGGCCCAGAGCCGATTGTAGACATCAGGCGTCCAGTCGTCAGTTTCCAGGCGAATAACCTGGTCTCTGAGGTCAGCTAAACAGTCACGGGCCGCTTCGCCCCAAGGTTCCTGGTCAAGATCAGGGGCCTGAATGCCGGTCAAACGAACCGTAGTAATAGGCAGATCGGGGCTCAACTCGGTCAGGAGTTCTAAGGTGTTGCCGCTCTTGGCATAGTCCACAGTAGCGGTCAGGGTCGCATCGGCCCCGTGACCGCTACTCGTGAGCCCCAACATGAGCAGGGCAATCGCGCCCGCTATCGACCAACGAGTATCGACCAAGCGATGCCAGATTCGCTGAATAATCCCAAACATGCTGCTGCATTCCGGTGCCATGACTGTGGGTTTGATCTGAGCGCTGAGAGTTGCGCGCTCGCACAACTCTCAGGGATGTGCCTGGGTAGGAAGATCAGGCTGGACAGAGAGTAATCAACCTCTAGAACCATTGGGTCAAACCCCAACCCGATTCAGTATGCCCGATTGGCGGTCACGGCTTAATCGTCTTCAATGGGCAGTCCAAAGCGGACCTTACCCTTGCCAAAGTAGCGCCCAAACTGCAGTTCATAGACTTCGTCTTCGTCTTGAGTCTCGACTTCTAAATCGGTGCGGGGATAGCTCACACACAATAGTGCATACCCCTGAGATCGCAAGTCAGGCGATAACCCAACGGCTTCTGGTTGCTCGACTTCACCCGAGAGAATCCGCACGGCACAGGTGGTGCAAGCGCCGTTGCGACAAGCAAATGGGAGCTTAGCGCCTTGGTTTTCAGCAGTTTGCAAGATATAGCGGTCTTCTGGCACCTCAGCGGTGTAGTCAGTGTCATGCTGCCGATGATGAATCGTGATGCGATGGGAGCAAGTCATGCCTTAAGGGAAACTCGGTAACAACGTTCGGGACGCGTGAAGCCATCCCGCTACCTGTCTATGCTCTCATAGGAGTTTGAGTTTGAGCGGGGTTGCCAAGATCGAGATGCGTCTCTTCTGCCCCTCCTCACGCGCAAATTTCCAGGGTGATCGCCCTGCCGCCGCTTCAATTGTTTGATACTATATTCATCTACGATTCGTTCTTTATGGACGATCAAGACCTTGGAGAGATGGCCGAGTGGTTGAAGGCGCAGCACTGGAAATGCTGTTTAGAGGCAACTTTAACGAGGGTTCGAATCCCTCTCTCTCCGTTTTTATTATTAGCCGTAGATTGGTGGCAATCAGTCGAGCTCTCTGCGTGCTCTGAACGTTGATTTGCGCTGAGTCACCGTAGCGCCTGATTTGGGGCCGTTGTCTCGCTGCCGCCGCTTTCATTGCCGTTCTGCACAATTGTAGAAAATGGGGCATTGGGCTTTGCCGCACAACAGGCTCAGATTCAGCAGCTTTTCCACTGCTGAATCTGAGCCTGTTGTTGAGTTGATGTGAGTTGGGTGATCAAGCATCAGACCGAACAAAAAGCCGCTGCCGAGTGATTCATTCAACTCAGCAGCGGCTTGGGCTAACCATTGGCTCTCAGCTCTCGCCCAGAGACCCAAAAACTTATTCGTACAGCCAGCCCTTGTTACTCGGTTCCCAGCTGGTCAACTCATCTTCTTGGAACCACAGCTTAATCTCTTGCTGAGCCGTCTCAATGGCATCAGAACCGTGAATCAAGTTACGACCAATCGTGATGCCAAAGTCGCCTCTGATGGTGCCGGGGGCCGACGAAATTGGGTTGGTCGCTCCAATCAGGGTACGGCCTGACGCCACAACGCTGTCGCCTTCCCACACCATAGCCACAACGGGACTAGAGATAATAAATTCGACCAGACCCGCAAAGAAGGGTTTGTCTTTGTGAACGCCATAGTGCTTTTCGGCTAATTCTCGAGAAACCGCCATGAGCTTCATGCCGACTAAAGTGAAGCCCTTGCGCTCAAAGCGGCTAATCACTTCGCCCACCAGCCCTCGCTGAACTCCGTCGGGCTTGATCATAATAAACGTGCGTTCCACAAATATCAGCTCCTAACATGCGGATAACCTTATCTATGCTGTGGAACAAGGTGACGTTTGTAAAGGTTCGGCGGTAACAAATCATGGCTGACGGTGCTGCTTCAGCGACATTTTTGCGACCTCAACGACAGTCCGGCTGCTGCGATTCACCAGTCTGCCAAGAGATCTGCCGGAGTATTGTAATTCCGTTCTTCTTGGCAGCTTCGGGCTTTGAGAATGCCAAGGTCGTCCCACAGTTCCCCCCCTTAGATTAAGCCAGCGGCAATCTGCTGGGTTCCACTAAACTGTGATGCCTGAAGAAATTCCGCTGCAGAGAAAGGTACTCACGTTGTTCCAGAGTGGCGTCGATGTTACAACTCCTAATGAACAGGGGGATTTTCACAAAATCTCTGACTCCGTGCTATCTGTAAATGACCGTTTGTGTAGAGAAATTTGGTGGAATTATGGATCTGATGGGCATGGTGGGTCAGGCGATCGAGCGCTCTGACACAGAAGCTAGTAACGGCTTGATGGGTTCAGTTTTGGGCGCTTTGAATCAGGCCCCGGTGGATAACAACAAAATTGGGGATGTCGCAAGTGGCCTGCAAAAAGAGCTACAGCAAAAAGGCGACGCTAGTTCTTTGATGGGCATGCTGCAAACGGTGGCGGCAACTGGGGCGGTAGAACAGCTGCTCGGTTCGGAGCAGGTGAGTGCGATCGCCCAGCGGGTCGGTGCCGATCCCGCCATGGTCAAGAGCGTCACGCCGCTCATTGCTCAGTTCTTAGTCAAAGGCTCAAATTCTCAGGGCGAAGGCCTGTTACAAAAAGTCCTCTCGGGAGAGGTTGATTTAGGTCAAATGGCTGGCCTCATTGGGATGGCCAACAAGTTCTTGTAATAGTGCTTGGGCTGGGTCAATAGGTGCGAGTTATGCCCGGAGCTTCGCCAGGCTCACAGGATTGACTGTGGCGATGTAAGCGCTTCAGCGGCGCAATTTTCACGAGCATCCTCTGAGGATGGGGAGTTCGACGATCTAAACAGCAAAATCCTGGATGACAAACTGCTGTGTCAGTCAGTTCGTTACCCAGGATTTTGACCCAGTTAATGGATGAACTCGCTTTAGGCCACCGGCGTAGGACGGCTACCGACCGAATGGCGATCAATAACTTGGTCGATCAGGCCATATTCCATCGCTTCATGGGGCGACATGAAGAAGTCGCGCTCAGTATCTGCCGCGATTTTGTCCAAAGGCTGACCAGTATTCTCAGCTAGAGCCTTGTTGAGTAGATCCTTCAAGTAAAGAATCTCTTTTGCCTGAATTTCAATATCAGTGGCCTGACCTTGGGCCCCACCCAAAGGCTGGTGAATCATTACCCGCGAGTTCGGCAAGCTCATCCGTTTGCCCTTTTTACCCGCAGTTAGTAGAAACGCGCCCATGCTCGCGGCCAGCCCGACGCAAATCGTACACACATCAGGGCGGATATGATTCATCGTGTCAAAAATGCCGAGGCCCGCTGACACAGAGCCGCCTGGGGAGTTGATGTAGAGGTAAATATCTTTTTCCGGATCCTCAGCTTCGAGGAAGAGCATTTGAGCCACGATTAGATTGGCCGAGTCAGCGGTGACTTCTTGCCCCAGAAAAACAATGCGCTCTCGCAACAGACGAGAATAAATGTCAAAGGCGCGATCACCACGGCCAGACTGTTCAATAACGGTTGGGATCATCGACGTTTATTCCATCAAAATGATTTCTATGATTCTACCGAGTTGCTGGGCCTGTCAAAGGTTAGATTACCGACCTTCTATTAGATCATGATCAAAAGCCTGGGCAACGAACGGAGCGATCGCTCGTCTTCTGGGTGATGACGGTGCCACCGAGACTTACATCAAGGCCGTCACCGTGGCAATCGCCTCGCTGAGGTGGCTAACCGCTTGACTGCGCGTCAAGAACTCACTGTAGTCAGCCACGGTGTCTAAGCCCATCAGGCCCAACATCAGCTCTGATGACAGCCAAAACGTCCCCTTGACTAAAAACTTACGCCAGCGAACAGAAGGCTTTGTCGTTTCTTTTTCGGCCATTGTTCTTAACTACTGATAGCACTATTAAGAACTGTAAATGTCAGCCATCGATGAAACAATCCGGTTTTTACGCACCCAAGGTACGGGTTTACACCGCCGAATCTCTATGCTCATTGATCGAACTCCGAAAGCAATTTTGGCCATGCAGGGGAACCAAGGTGCGGGGGAGCCAAACTTTAGACCTGCACCGCAGTCTTATTGGATGCCTCGGGTGAGGGCTTTTACCCTTTGGGGATTAGACATCCAACACTTTGCCTCTCAGCCCTTCGGGAGCTGCTACCTGATAGCGAGATAGCATCGTTGGCAAGATGTCGTATAGCTGCGCCCCTTCGAGGATCTGGCCCTGTTTGGGCGATCGCGGGTCATGGAAGATCATGAGGCCAAAGGGGGCATGGTTGGCATCATCGGGGCCAGTGTCATTCTCGACAGTGTAGAGGTCACCGCTGCCGACACGCCCGACAGAGCGCCATGCTAAGTAGTCAATGAAGACGATGAGGTCCGGCGCCCGACCGCGCACCTTTTGATAAATCTGCTGGGGTCTAAAGACTTTGATGTTTAGCGGAGCCCCCGTGGGCGTCGTGAGTTGCGTAAGTTTCTCAGCTAGTTCATGTCGCAGGGGTTCATAGTCCGTCATGCTCACGGTGCCCTCAGGTTCACGCCCCTTAACATTGAGGAAGATGCGGGCGTAGTAGCCACCGGCTCCCCACACGCGAGTTTGCCCCCAATCAACGTCAACTTTGTCGAGCGATAGCGGTTCTGTGGGCTCCGCTTTGAGGGTGAGATAGCCGTTTTTGATCAGCCATTCGTTAATGCAAATGCCCCCCATAAGGGGTTGAGCCCCGTGGTCAGACACGACTAAAACTGCAGTGTCGTCATCACAAACGTTCAACAGCTCGCCGACCCGCTGATCAACGTGAACGTAATAGTCATGGATCGCATTTTGAAACGGGGAATCGGGCTCATATTGGGGATGCTTAGGATCCATTGGTTTCCAGAAGGCATGGTGGATGCGATCGACCCCCATGTCAACCAGCATGAGAAAGTCGGGCTGGTCTTGAATGATTAATTTTTCTGCCAGCGTAAATCGCTGATCGCAAAGCTGAAACAAGTTGCTCAAGATGCGGTCTTTTTCGTCGGAGCGGAAGTTCGGCACATCCATCATGAAGTCGGGCATCCAAGCACGAATGGTCTCGGCGAGTTCTGGCGGATGGGTAAATGCGACATCCGTGCCGGGGGTCAGAAAGCAGGAAACCAAACTGCCATTAACCGCATAGGGTGGTGAAGTGCCGGGCACGCTCAGGGCGGCTACTTGCCAACCGGCCTCGCCCAAAATGTCCCACAGGCGGGGAAATTTCACGGCAGTGCCATTGGAGATGCCCATGCTGTGATAGCCACGATCGCGCCGATTGCGAAAGCCGTAGATACCCAGTTCACCCGGATCGCGCCCCGTCATCATGCAGCTCCACGCGGGTACCGTGATGGCTGGAATACTACTCTCTAATCGACCATAGCTGCCCTGAGCCATCAGACGACTGAGGTTAGGCAAGTCTGAGCGCCACTGGTCAAACACCAGCGATGGCTCCATGCAGTCCAAACCGATGATCAATAAACGGGGCGTTGGCATGGCTCACACTCTCTACGAAGCTGTGCCTATTCTAGAGAGATCACGGCCGAGGCGACCCAGCAAACTAACCGATTGTCGGCAAACTCTCATCGAGTTGAGGCCGATTCTTAAAATCACCGCGACAAATCTTGCTCCCGGCACTTGGCCTCGCTGGCGGGTCTGAACTGACGGCCTCGTCGTACGCTCCAGAACAGACATCGATAACGGCTAAGAGCGGATGCGTTCAAGGCGGCGGGAGCGTCTTTCGGAATCTAGAGAATGGGGTCGAACAGGGGTCGAACAGATGAGCCTGGCTAACTAGCCGTATCTTCAACTTCAGCAGCTTTGAGGGCTTTAAGTTCTGTTTCCACACTTTCGAGGCGAGCCTGTAGCTGTTCGTTGGCTTCGCGCAGCTCTTGTGATCGCGCGCTTATCTAAGGGTCGTTTTCCCGCCAGTTAATGCCCATTTCTCGGGCTTTATCGACGGAGGCGACCAACAACCGAATCCGAATCGTGAGCAGTTCGGTTGACCCGACTGACACAGAGATATCGCCAGCAATGACAATACCTTTGTCTAAAACCCGTTCCAACACGTCCACTAGGGTAGACCCCTGGGTCGCCGTTGCCATCGGTCGATTGTTGGTACTCGACGGACGTGAAAAAGATTGGCCACTCATGGTGCCCCTCTTATGATGATTGCGGTGCAGGTGCGAACGCCGTGGGTCGCTATCGGCAAACCTTCACAGAGAAGATCCGCTAGTCCGCGCTGAGGCGATAGATGGTCGGCTTACCAGGCTTATTATGCTTCTGCACGTAGCCAAGTTCAACTAGCGATCGCAACGCATCGACAGCCTTAAACCGGCTCAACGACAATTCAGACTCAATTTTTGATAGCGGGGCCACCTTTTGTTGCGTCAAGAACGCGAGAACCTGGGCGTCGACTTCATTCAATGTGGCCTCGACAACCGGGACCGCATCAGGCTGAGGCTGAGTTTTTGTAGAATCGGCGATCGCTGAAGTGGCAGGCTGATGCCCGCCTTTGCCCTTCGCTTTAGCCACGGGCTTTTGATTTTCGTCAGGGATTGGCGTTTTAGGTGCCTTCGGCTCAAGGTCATTAGTTTCTGATAGCACCACGCCGACCGTCAGCCCATTGAAAAGATCCCAAAGGGTTCGAGTTGCCGTCGATAAATCCTCGGTAACTCGAGACAGCAGCACATCGCTGCAGACATCGCGAAAGTCAGCATCCTCAACCATGACGGGCACACCATGCTCATGGCAAATGGTGGCGATCATGAGGCAAGGGCGCAGACTTGTGGTGCCGTTGCTGGCCATCTGAGATTGAAAAGCTTTGACCAAACGAACGATTAGCAGCGCATCAGCGGGTTCGATGCCAACTTTCTGAATTAAAATCTGCTGCTGGGTCAGTTCATCGGGCTCTGGCATATGAATGGTAATCAGGCGGTCTAGCAACGCATCCTGGGTACCGTGCACACCAGCGTATTCTTCAGGGTTTGAGGTGAAGATGGCGCGAAAATGCGGATCTACCCGCAGATATTCCGGCCGATTGCCGCTCGGGGGCAGTACTAGCAGCTTCTCTTCTAAAGCTGACAGTAAGACGTTGTTGACTTCCGGTCGAGAGCGATTAAATTCGTCATAAACTAGCGTGAAGCCTTCGCGACAAGCCAAGGTCAGGCGTGAGTCAACCCAGTTGTGACGCACCTCATCTTCGACCTTAACGACGCTGTGGATGTAATTGTCCACCACCTTTTTGCGCGTATAGCCAGACTGGTTACCGATGAGGTCAGAGGTCTTAAACTCATCGTCACCAAACACCATCATGATGGGCCGACTCAACAAATCAGCGAGATGTAAGGCGAGGGTGGTTTTGCCCGTGCCGGCTGGGCCTCGAAGATGAACTGAATAGCCTGATTGAAGATATCGTAGGGCGCGACGAGCCACGCGCTCAACGGCAGGGGTACTGACAAAATTGCGGGGGCGGGCTTGGAGAACAGTACTCACAGAACGGCTTCCTCTCGGATACGGTAGATTCTATCTTTTTGAACGATGAGCTCTTTTTGAATCAGCGATCGCAGGGCATCGACGGCCTGGAAACGGTTAATGCCCAACGTGGATTCAATTTCAGTCAGACGAGTCCCTTGGGGATGGCTTTGCAGGTAATCAAACACGGCTTCTTCTGTTGACACCGCTGATTTGCTTAGGGTTGACGTAGGCACAGCTACTTGTTTAATAGCTGATGGCTGACCCACTTTGGCAGCGGCTGCCGGTTTAGCCTTAGCACGCGGTCTGCGCGTATCCGGCTTGCGGATTGCTGCCGCAGATTTAGGGCGATTGGGTGGCAGGGTGGCACGGCGCGGCGCGGATGTGCCCCAAATTGATTGTCGGAGACCTTCACAAAAGGCCTGTCGCTCTGGCTTTTGGGCAGCAAGGTCTGCCAACTTTACTTGCACATTACGGCTCAAAGCTTCGCGATCGCTGCGTCGTTTTGCATGAGCCACCTTTGACTCTGCCTCACGACTGGCAGCCACGTTGGTCAAATAATCAGCCACAAAGGCTTCTAGCTCAGCAATATACTCAACCAACTTCTGTTGCTGTTGCTGCGCCATGATCGTGCGCGCTTGTTGATGCTGGGTCAAGGACTCTTGCGTGGCCTGCTTCAGCTCGGCTAAATAGGCTTGGTAATCTTGGCGTTTGGCAGCGACAGCTTTTTTAAGCTCGATGTCAAACTCTCGCAACTCAGCTGCCGTCAGTCTTGCCTGAGCGGCTCGTTGCTGTTGAATTTGAGCCAGGTATAAGTCAGTTTCAGCCTGGATTGCAGCGTAATTTTCTGTCAGCGTCCTGCGGGTCGTGACGGCGTTTTGGGCACGCACTTGCTGATGCGCACTCAACTCTGACTGCACATCTTCTTGCCGCTGGGCGATCGCTTGCTGACGCTCGACTCGCGCTGCGTACCATTCATCTTGGAGAGCCGCCATGGTCGCCACCTCCTGTCTAAAACTCGACAATTTTCAAAAGTAAAAGTCTACTAGTTGCCATAGAAACTCAGTTATTTATCACCCAGCCATTGCGAGGGTGACGGCTTTAACAACGAGAGACAACTTCTTACGAGCGGAAAGCTCAATAGATAAGCTCGGAAAGGGAAGCACGTTGGTCGGTGAACAGCCGAAAAGACCGGACATCGACCAACGACTGTTTAGAAGGTATCGCTAGCTAAAACTAGGAAGCGGGTACAGCAGCTTGCGTGGTGAGACCCACAGCTTCTGCATACTTCAGGTAAGTTTCAACCGAAGCAATGACAACTCGTGCTTCAACGGCAAGCAGTTCAATTCCGACGAGAGAAACTCGAACCCAAGCGTCAATCACAATGCCCTTGTCGAGGATGCGATCGACCACTTCGGCCAAGCTAGATGAAGAGTTTACTTTTTCGACAGCCATGGTATTAAGCCTCAAATCTAATTGGTTCAAGAATTTCGAGATGCATGCGGCAGTACAAACACGACTGATTTGTGTCAGCAGCAGGGCATTTCGCATTTTTCTACAGTTCTATACTGCCCACCCATTCACTCGATTCAACACAAACAATGTATCGAGACTTTTGAACGTTTTTTTTAATCACCAATGCTGTTGTGCCAGCTAATTAAGGGCTGATTGCAGAAATAAAGTCACCCTTGAAATCTTTTCTATCTCAGTGAAACCACGTCTTTTCGTCGTATTGCCGAGTCATTTGGACAGCTTTACTGTGAAACTACTGATGAGTCAAACTGTTTGATTGACCTGATTAAAACTTGCCGCTTACCAGATATTCTGATGTTTTTCTAACAAGTAGATCAGGTCGGCATGTATCAATTATTTCTTCAGAAATCAGTATTGTTTCGGGCCATCTGCCATTAATTACCAGAGGCTGCAAGCAGCCTGATCGGCTCATCGCTCAGAGGTTACTTCATGATTTCCAAGACGGTGTCGCGCACTCGTTTGCCAACAGAGGTCAGCCTAAAGTTGACAGCTTTAGGATGCTGCTATTGCTTCAAAGGTCGATCAAGAGGACTCCTGCCACCCACTTAAATGACGCTAAAGAGCTG
>CALCPB010000598.1 GCA_937897665.1 uncultured Halomicronema sp.
GGTTGAGGGATGTCAACTGGCGAACCAGACTTAGCGGTAATAGTCAGCTTGGCGGTTGAGGTCATAATCTTGCAGCTCTAAAATCGCTTACTCAGCTGCTCGCACCTCGGGAATCTCATCGACTTGCCCCCGAATGATCAAGGGGCCTGCCAGTCCGCCAAAGACTTGTTCGGCCACGACCCCATGATGATGAGGGTGATACCAAAAGAGTCCCCCCGGATGCTGCCCAGGCACGACAAATTCATAGCGCTGAGTTGCGCCTGACGGTACTGCGAGAAAGACATTGTCCGCATTGCCTGTCGGCGGGATATGGAGCCCGTGAAAATGCAGATTACTGGTTTGTGCTAGCTGATTTTCAAAGTCGATACGAACGGTATCCCCCGTCTTTGCCTCCAAGATAGGCCCAGGAACTTGACCGTTGTAAGTCAGTAGAGCGGCCGTTTGATTGCCTAATGGCACCGGTTGTTGACGAGCCTGTAAAGACAGTTCCAAAAGGCCTGATTGACTAAAATGATGAGTCGGCAGTCTATCAGTTGAGGAAAAGGCTGTTAGAGGATTGCCAAACGTTAGGCTGTTCGCGCAGCGGGTAGATAAGAAAGCGGCAGTTCCCGTTAGGCCCCAAATCAAGAATTTACGACGATTGATTGCTGTCATGAGTAAGATGCACGTACTGCCAAAAGCGGTAAGCCATTGACAAGCACGGTGCCCAAAAGCTTGGATACTCTGAGTCTAGATTCTCTAGTGAACTGTAGAGTCCACAGTGAAGGTGACTTTTCTAGGGCCGCAAACCAGCTGCCATGTACTTCTGGCGATGAAAAAGCTGGTTGGGGTAATCGTGTCCTGTGAAGTGATTGAGGTGACAACCTCTCCGTTTAATCTGAGGCATTCAGGACAAAACCACGACCCAACGACTCAAGAGACTCCACCCTCATCTCCTCAAGCGTTGGAGCAGAAGGCTTTCTGGGAGAAGTCAATGGATAAAATCAGGCTGCGAAGGTGTCTCTCCCCAAATCATCACAGTCTGAGTGGCCAAAATTTCTGCGATGCTGACACGGACAGCTGAACAGTATTGAACCTGTTTAGTCTTCTGTATCAGCATTGTCATCCTGAATCATAGGAGGCTCGTAAGGTGACGGCTTTGGCCTCGCTTCAAGAGAACGTCTTTCTGTGTTCATCACTTTGCCGGTGCCAAATAGCCGCCGGGTGAAATAAATCCACGCGCCGCCCACAATGGGCACCGACGGCATCACAATCAACCACGCTACCGATGGCGCTGCTGGGGGTGGGGCAGAGCGACTGCTGGCAGGTGCAGCCGGTCGTTGGGCCGATATTTCAGCTACCGTAGGCGGTGCCGCACTGAAGGGAGTGCTGAAAACAGCAGGGCGCGATCGCGCCGCTCCCTCGATCTCACAGCGAGCGGGTAAAGCCTGGGCCAGGGTGCCCACCCCACTGAGTAGCAGGGCGGCAGCGTTGCGACTGAGCCTGCGATACCAGCGGTGGGAAGTCACGACAAGACTGGGTAAAGCTTGAGTGGGCAGGTGCGATCGAGCTGGATCTCTCAGGGATTGCGGCACGGTTGATCACCCTTCGGCTGGTCAGGCTGTCAGCTCATTCTAAGGGCAGACTTCATTCTCGATCGGGTCGTCTTGCCGCCCATCTTCATTCCTGCTTTTAGGATGTCAGCGAGCGACAATTGCTCGCAACCAATACTCGACGCCGCTCAAACGGGAAACCACCACAGCCAGAGGGGGAGCGTCAACAGCAGCAGAGCAGAGCTGACGCCCACACAGGTCACGGCCAGATCTCGATCCAGTTTGAAGGTCTCAGCTAACACCAGCGTGGCAAAGGCCGAAGGCATGCCTGACTGCAGCACGATCACTAAACGCGGCGCACCGGTAATGCCTACCAGAGTCAACAACACGCCTACTAAGGCTGGTGCGATCGCCAGACGAATCATCGTCGCCTGCAAAGCGGGTGGCACCTGCCGCCACGATCGCAGCTGCTGCAGCTGCATCCCCATGAGCACTAACGACAGAATCACCATCGACCAGGCAAACCCCTGCAGGCTCCGATCTAACCAGACCGGAAACGCCACGGGCCGCAGCGCCAGCCCGCACAAAAACGCCGGAATCGTCGGCGCTTTGGCGAGGGCAATTAGACTTTGCTGCCAGGGTGCTCGCGATCTCATTGCCGATTGGCTGGCACCATAATAGGTGCCAATCATCGCCCCTAACCCGTAGGCCGCAAACACTGTGCCGAGCAGGTCATAAAACACTGCCCAGCCAAAATAGGTCGTGCCCAACTGCGGTAAGAGCAAAATCACTGGGTAGCCGATGTACCCCGTATTGCCCACCATTGAGGACAGCAAAAAAGCCCCTTTTGCCGGAGCCGGTCGGGACTGAGCCGATAGCTGGAGCCACAGCCAGGCCAGCCCGAGGGCGATCGCAAAGTTGACCCAGGCCATTAACGGTGCTACCCAAACACCACCCGATAAATCAGCCTGTCGCAAAAAATGGATCAGACTGCCCGGCACGCCTACCCAAAATAAAAATTGCCCTAAGTAAGCTGGTACCTGATGCTGCAGGGACCGATTGAATCCCTGCTGTCGCTGAGGCAACGACAGCACAAAACTCGCAACGATGCCGAGCAACACACCGCCACACAAAGGCAGATAAATCTGGGCCAAAAATCCCACAGGCTACCAGTTATGGATGGCTCCAGCGTAATCTAAAGCAACTTTTGAGAAGGAAGATACCGACACTATCAGTCAGGGGTTAGGCAGCAACTTCACGGTAATCGCTGTAGCGCCTCCCCACCTCGCGTCTCGACGAATCTTAGCTGAGTCAATCCGCTCAAGAGCGAGTTGGGGATTGACGCTGCAGTCAAAATGAGATCAGCCTGTCCCTCGAACGGTGATGACCAGTGAACGTGCAAACGCTAGAAACTATCTAGATCAAGCGCTTTGGAACCACCTTGCTGCAGTTCTGACAAAATCACGCCGAGTTGCCGCCACACCAGCCACGCCATAAAAGCGGTGAGCACGCCGCCTAGGGCGTAGCCGACCTTGGCCGAAAAGCCGAAAAATTGAATGCCCGATGCGAGAGACACACAAACACCAATGCACATGCCTAAATATGGCAGCTGCAAAGAGAGGCCGCGAATGTCTTCTAAAGAGCTGGCTCCAGGATCTTTAGCCCAAGCTTGCGTTGCCTGCTGCAGAGAGGCGCTAAATGCTGAACCTGCGGCGATCGCCGCTAAAAAACCCGCAAGGATCAAAATGTAGGGCGGCTGGGAGTACACAGAAAACGACCTCGGGTGGACGATAGATTTTTAGAGGGAAAGCTCAAGCTCAAATTATTATATCGGTCGCGGGGCCCGATCAAGATGCTTTGGTCGGCTGCAAACTGGCTGTCAACGCGGCAACCGGCGGCGGCAACAAAACAGTGGCGCGATCTACCGAGGTTTGTAAGATCGCGTTCCACGCGACACCTAGCATTTTGGACGGCGTGACGTCATCTTTGACCAGGTTCCACAGTTTTTGCACTTCCTCGGTGTGGAGGCGATTGTCTTCAGTAATCGCCATGATGAGCCGATTGCGAATGTATTGTCCATCTTCTGACACAAGGAACTGCAGCCCCAGGCTGGCCGTTGGCAAAATGTCAAAATCTTCGTCGTTGCGGGCAATTTGCAGCAGGTTTTCTAAGCGTTGCCACTGGAATTTGCCGTCCTTAAACAGTACCTCTAGCAGGCGACGGCGCAGCGAGGGGGTCTCAAGCCGGAGCAGTCGTCGCGCTATATAAGGGAAAGCTGATT
>CALCPB010000599.1 GCA_937897665.1 uncultured Halomicronema sp.
TAGCAATTGGCCTCAATTTTTCCGTTTAACCTTCTCACGTTCTGGTGTAATGGCTAGATCCCTCGCTTTGAAAGGGATTTAGCCATTTTTTTGATCGCTTTAAAGCGCCTCAAACGCCCTAATTGCGTTACCTTTCGTTAAAAAACGCCGCAATCGACACAAATTAAAGCCTTCAACGATCCATATTCGGGAAGTTGCCCTTAGAATGGGGCAGTGAAATTCCGGGATGTCAGGGGTTTCAGCGATTTAGGAAGATTCACCTTTCCATAGACAACTTGGTTGTCTAGCGTCGCTGCCCTGGGATTCGTATTCCCCCAAAGAGGAGACTCACAGACATGAACAAAGGTGAATTGGTTGATAAGGTTGCTGAGAAGTCAGGCGTGACTAAAAAACAGGCCGACTCCGTGCTCTCAGCTGCCATTGAGGCGATTATGGAAACTGTCTCCGAAGGTGACAAAGTCACCCTCGTAGGCTTTGGTTCATTTGAGCGTCGTGACCGCAAAGAGCGGGAAGGTCGGAACCCCAAAACGGGTGAGACCATGGTGATTCCTGCGACTAAAGTGCCCGCATTCTCGGCTGGCAAGCAGTTTAAAGAAATGGTGAGCAAATAACCCTAGTCGATTCGGTTGGAAGAAATTCTGTTTAATACTCGACCACGTCACGGGGGGAACATTGAGTGGGCTGCTCAGGTAGCTAACTGTTCCCCCTTTGCTTTGCTTGATTTTTCTGCCAGCATCAGCCCTTTGGGGCCACCGGCATCGGCGATCGCCGCTCTTCACACTAGTCTCGATCAGCTAACTCGATATCCCAATCCGCGCTACGACACCTTGCGCCAAGCGCTAGCGCAACACCATCACATTGACCCTGACTGGATTTTGC
This sequence comes from uncultured Halomicronema sp., assembly GCA_937897665.1. Lineage (GTDB taxonomy): Bacteria > Cyanobacteriota > Cyanobacteriia > Phormidesmidales > Phormidesmidaceae > Halomicronema. The sequence goes on from CALCPB010000599.1 coordinate 880, forward strand.
CCGGCAATGGCGCGGCTGAGCTGCTGACCTGGGCCGGACGCGACCTAGCGGCCCAAACAGCCACCTATCTGATCACGCCGGCCTTTGGCGACTATGGGCGATCGCTGACCGCCTTTAACGCTACGCCCATCCCTTGTCCGCTCGCTCTCACGGCAGCCGAGCAAGCGACGGTAGATTGGACGACCACAGTGACCCAGCCGCTGCAGCATTCACCCGAGCGCTGTGGACTGCTGCTCAACACGCCCCATAACCCTACGGGCCTGGTGATTCCCCGCTCAGCCCTGACTGCCTTGCTAGAGCAGTTTGCGCTCGTGGTAGTCGATGAAGCCTTTATGGATTTTTTGCCGCCTGATCGCCAGCAGAGTTTAATCAACGAGATTGAGCGCTGGCCCAACCTGGTGGTGGTGCGATCGCTGACGAAATTCTACAGCCTGCCAGGGTTGCGCCTCGGCTATGCCATCGCCCACCCCGATCGATTACAGCAGTGGCAAACTTGGCGTGACCCCTGGCCCGTCAATGCCCTCGCTGCTGCCGCCGCCGAAGCGGTGCTCACAGACCACAACTACCATCACCGGACCTGGCAGTGGCTGGAAGCAGCGCGTCCCGCTCTGTGTGCTCAGCTCCAGGATATCCCTGGCCTGCATCCTCTTCCAGGAGAGGCCAACTATCTGCTGCTGCGCTGCGATCGCCCTGGCTCTCACATTCAGTTAGAGCTGCTCCGCCGCCATCGCATTCTGGTACGCGACTGCCTCAGCTTTGCCGAGCTGGGCGATCGCTACCTGCGCGTCGCTATCCGCACCCCAGAAGAAAATCAGCGTTTGATTGCGAGCTTACAAGATGTCCTCGGTCAACCAGCATAAGCCTCCAGGGGACATAGGGACACATCGCGAAGGCTAGCCAGCTGTTCTTGACCACTGCGCCCGTAGCCTCTGCTACTCGGCGATCGCAAACCTGATCTACGCTAAGCATAGTTAACTAGGATGCGCCTGTGTTCGAACAACTGCTGCGGCGGTATGAACCCACTCCCCATGAAGTGCTGGAAGTCTTGGAGCTACATCAGCTCACGCTCGACTTTAAGCAAGAGCAGCATTATCGAGAAGCGCTAGAAACCTATTGTCAGGAATACAACGCCATGGCTCGACAGCACCAACACGACCACGTCGCCATGCAAGACGAACCCAATTTATTCGCGCTCTTTTGCAGAAAGCGTTCACAAGCCTAGCAAGACTCGGTCAGGAATATCTTGCCATGGCCACTCAGCGCGATCTCGTTTAGATGTAAGGCTCTTCAACCCAGATTTAGCCGTGCGACCCCTACTATCGTGAACCTCAGAGGAGATTTTCGAGCAAACATATACTGTTATGGCAAGGGCGGAATTAGCAAGCAACCTTGATTTCATTGCCACTGGGCGTCAACAAAATCCGTCGCTGCGGGTATTGTTGACGCTAACAACCGGTCTAAGGAAGGGCTCCCTTAAGTTCTAAATAACTTCTAGCTCGTGATCTCTCATGTGCGCTTTGAAAGGTCGCTTTGCGCCTTCCACTTCAAACGACACGACGAAGGGAAAATTAGCACTGATCGGGCGACCTCGCCATTCTTGTAATATCGCAGTGATTTCGCCTTCCATACCTTTCGCTTCAAACGCGACGCCGCGATGCAGGGGATGGTGGTAAAAAATAACCGAATCTTTGATGCGAACACGATCGCCAACCTGCATTGCTAACCTATCCTCCTATCAACTGCCGGTCGCGGCCCTTTGCCTACCAAGCGACACGGCGGTTTTACAGCTTTACCATCTTGACACAGGTTGTTACACAAACTACCGATTCGCAGCCTAAGTTCTGTGACGGTTTGAGCACATTTCCCTAACGTTCCAAGGCTCACGGGTGTAGATTCGGCCGACTGCACTCGTGAGCCTAAGGGGCGTCTGCATCTTGCCCAATTGCCACAGTCTCAAGCCCGCAAGGACTCGATGGCGATATCAGCCCATATTAGTCGCCATGAGTTTTAGCCAGCAGGCGATCGCGCAGGCCATCGGGAACTGGATCTAGATGATCGTATTGCCAGCGGAAGGTACCAACGCCCATAGACAGCGATCGCAATTCTAGAATCAGCGTCTGCATTTCGGACTCCGGCAGGTAGGCTGTCACCACATCCCAGCTGCGCCAATCTGTTTTGGCCTCATAGCCCAAGATCTGCCCGCGATGGGTGCCAATCAGCCGCAGCACGTTAGCCGTAAAGCTATTGGGCACGGAGATTTCCACTGAGTCCACCGGTTCGAGCAACACTGGCTCACACTGCGGCAAGCCTTCCTGCATTGCCAGCCGTGCCGCCTGCTTAAAGGCCTGATCAGAGCTATCGACCGCGTGGTAGGAGCCATGCGTCAGCGTTACGGCCACATCCACCACCGGAAAACCCAACGGCCCTTGCGCCAGGGATTCGCGCACGCCTGTTTCAACACTGGGAATGTATTGACGCGGCACCACACCGCCAACAATTTTTTGGTCAAAACTAAAGCCGGCACCGCGAGCCAAGGGGCGGACCTCTAAAAACACATCGCCAAATTGACCGTGTCCGCCCGTTTGGTGCTTGTAGCGCCCCCGCAGTTCCTGCACAGGCTTGCGAATGGTTTCTTTATAGGGCACCTGGGGTAGATGAGTGGTCATCGGCAGGCCATACTTGCGGCGCAGCCGGTCTAACGCCAGCTTGAGATGCACCTCCCCTTGGCCCCACAGAATCACCTCATGGGTATCCCCATGCTGTTCCCACCGTAGCGAGGGATCTTCGTCCTTTAGTTTGTTCAAGGCCTCAGTCAGCTTCACTTCATCGCTGCGGTGCTCTGGGACGATCGCCAACGCATACACCGGCTCTAGCCGCTCAGCCGTCGGCAACGTCACACTCGGGTTTGCCTGCGATGTGCGGGTGTCACCGGTTTGCGCCTGGGTCAACCGGGCCACCGCTACAATGTCACCCGCCTTGGCCTGCGAGAGGCTAGTGGTCTGCTGGCCCATCAGGCGATAAAGCCCACCCATGCGATCGCCCTGCAAACTGTCACCATCGGCTAGGCTGCCTTGCCAAACTCGTACCAGCGATAGCTTGCCCCCCTGCGGGGTATAAAACGTTTTGAGCACCTGGGCCAGCGCCCCGTCAGCAGTCTCCTCTAAGCCGCGTTTTTCTGCAGTGACGGCAGCGGCGGGCGCTTCTTTGACCAGTGCCTGCCAAAGCGGTCGCGTCCCAAAGTCGGCAGTGGCAATGCCAAACAAAACCGGGACGATCAGATCCGCGCCCAGATCTTGTTTCAGATCGCCCACGATTTCTGCTTGGGGTGGCTCGATGTCCTCTAATAGCTCCTCCAACAAGTGATCGTCAAAATCAGCCAGGGCCTCCAGCATTTCGTCGCGAGCCGCCTGCTCCTGCGCTTTGAGTTCAGCGGGTATGGGCACTGCATCCGCCGGTGCATCCGGATGATAGTGATAGGCCTGTTCCGTAATCAGGTCGATAAAGCCTACCAGATTCTGATCTTCTCGAATGGGATATTGCTGCGGCAAAACTGGTCGAGTTGAAACAGTTTTTAAGGCTTCTAATACTTCTTGAAAAGAGGCCGCAGCCCGATCCATCTTATTAATCCAGATCAGATGCGGAATCTCCCAACTGTCTAAAAATTGCAGCAGGGGCGCTAGCGTCAGCACTCGATGAGGGTCCGCCTCACACACCACGATCGCGGCATCCACCCCCATTAGGGCATTATCCGTTTCGAGCTGCAGCTCTACCGATCCCGGACAATCAAGAAAGTTAAAACAAATGCCGCCATACTCAGCAGTGGCGGCATTTAACTCAACGGTCATGGTGCGATCGCGGGCTTCTGGCGTGGCATCCCCCAGCGTCGAACCCTCATCAACATTCCCTTTGCGTGTAATGGTTTGACTGACGTAGAGCAAGCTTTCCAGCAACGTGGTCTTACCACTAGAGTAGGGACCCACAATGGCAACATTGCGCGGTCCCGGGCCTTCTTTCTGAGTCATAATTTCCCCTTTCCCTGCGGGTGAAACGGTTTTACCCAAAAGCCCTGTAGCGACGGGTGCTGTTTGGGTATCTTAAGCCAGTTGTGGCGCTGGCCTTAGCCCTACAATAACCCTTCCATAAACTGTGAGATTTCTTTGTTGAAGAAAATTCATTAAGCCTAAATTTTCCAGCAAATATAGAGAATCATCAATCATATTTCACCAATTACTTGATGTATTTATTCAGCCCATTCACGCCCTATTCGCCCTCAGGAAAAAGAATTTTCTCATGAACAAAATCACCTTGAGTTACCGTCGTGTCATGAGCTTTGTAGCACTCATGCTGGGCACTGGGCTTTTACTATGGGGTCAACCCTTGCTGGGCAGCCAGACCGCCATCATCGCGCCGCCACTAACTGAGATCGCCCCCCGAGATACGCCGCCTCAAGTCCTCGCTGACGAGCCCAGCCTGGACCATGCGGCCGCCCTGACTGAGCTGCAAACCACCCTGAGATTTCAAGACGAACCGCTTAATCCACGAGCCGTCGCCGCTTTGATTCCCTGGCTATCGGACACGCTGCCGGGGGCGATCGCGGTGGATATCGAGGGCACTACATCGGATACCAATCAGTTTTATGGCGAACTGTCGGAGTTCAGCAATGGGCGCGTGATCGCCGAGTGGACGACCGGTGACGAACGCCGGTTTGTCGGTTATCAGTCTGTCGGGGTATTAGACAACGGCACCCATGCCCTGCGCACCTGGGTCAATACCGGCGGTTCAGGAGTCTTTCCGTTTTTGATGCTGCTCAGCTTTGACGTCGATACCGAAATTCACGATGGCGAACCCCGGCAGCGCTTGATCATGACGCGGCGCGGGGAGTTTGTGCTCGGGGGTGGCTACGACGGTGAGATTACCGTTTCAGGTAATACCCTCACCCTTACCCCAGCCCCCAATGGCGACTCTAGCGTCACCGTCCTAGTCGAATAGCCTCGTAAGGATATTCAGCAGTCAGCATCTTAGGAACAAGGATTATATAAATTCCGCAATTTGGCCTGAGGTACAGCGGGAGCACATTTCCCCTCCTCGGAGGGGCTAGCGGGGTGGGTTGACCATGAGTGCTGGGGATCGAACCCACCCCGCCTACGGCACCCCTCCCGAAAGGGAAAAAACTGACACATGATTAAATTACCGATCCTTAGCACTCAGCATACACACAACAATCGGCCAGATCGGCGGTAGCCGATCAGCAGATTTAACCAGAGATCGGGAGAGCGTAGTGG
>CALCPB010000600.1 GCA_937897665.1 uncultured Halomicronema sp.
CTAATCGACCCTTCCGGATCAACCCCATCGTCTGGTTCGCCTTCATTCGCCACCAAGACTTTGGTGCCGTCGGGCGTAAAGGTCACCATGTCGGGCAGGGCACCAACTTCAACCTCTCCGAGGAACTCACCATCCGCGTCGAAGAAGACAACTTCACCGTTATCGGTGACAGTTTTGTTCTCGATCGCCACTGCGACGATGCCATCCTTCACCGCAACGCTATTGGCTCCAGCCCCGAACTCGGTGGCGTCAATTTCGCCGATTGTGGTGGGGTTGGTGGGGTCACTCAGGTCGAGAATGTCGATGGTGACGGAATTGGAGTTAACGACAAACAGGCGCTGACTGTCCGGGTCGTAAGCGTTAATCTCAGCCGCTCCGTCGTCAAAGACGCCGGTCTCAAAGGTGCCTAAAACGCTCAGGGGACCTTCTACAGGCGTGCTGCCATCGTCATCCAAAATCGTATCTTCGCGGAAGTCGAGGTTTTGGATGCGCTCGTCGAGGTCACGACCGGTGTCTGCTTCATCAAACGGAGTCTCGCCAAAGGTATCGAGCAGATACTCGGCTAGAGCGTCTTGCTCAGTACCGTCATCGGCGAAGGTCGCGTCACCGGTTTGGACGTCTTCTTGCTCTAGAGAAAGGAGGTTAACTCGGGCGACCACATCCGGATCACCGAGTTCACCGGCCTCTGGGTCAGTATTCGTATTGGGGAAGGGATAGCCGTCGCCACCGCCGGTGAATTCACCCGTCACATCGTCGAAACGCGGTGCCGCGAGGAAGCCCAGCGTGACAATGCGGAACTCTTCAGTGGGGTCGCCGACGATTTCGCCATCTCTGACCAGTTCGGTCACTAGATTGTCATCTTCATCGAAGATGGCCGCGCTTTGAATGCGATCGCCCTCAGGCAGATCAGGATCAAAGGAGAATTTCACGCCCGCAATTTGAGGGAATGCACCCGCCACATCGGGCAGAGCACTCACGCCATGCTCAAGTACCGCCACCAACTCTTCTTTGGTGAGCGTCAAGAGGGTCAAATCGTTGTTAAAGGCCAGCGTGGTCTGAATGTCGTTTTGGCTAATGCCGCCTTCCGGCTTGACGACATTGCCATCACTGTCAACCACTTCTGAATTGACTGTCCGAACGGCTTCCGTACCACCAGCAGGAACCAAGGTTTCACCGATCGAAGCGCGAATACCGCCACCGTTTTTGAGCGAAACTACCACCGTCGGGTCAGATTCTTTCGCGACTGCCAGATTGGCATCCGCCGTCAAGTTACCCAGGTTGGTTTCTTGGGTGCGCACGCCGTCGGTGTCATCCACAGCGTCAGTACCGGAACGATTACCGTTGAGGAAGACCTCTGAGGTGCCAAAGACGTTGGACTCAGTCAAAATGATTTGGGCTTCGATCGCATCGGCAATCGCCTGAATTTCTGGATCAACCAGACCTTCAGCGCCCAGATCTGCAACGCCCTGAGCATCGGTAGCGTAAGCCCCCGACACCTCGGAGTCATAGCTGCTCTCGATGATGTTGCCGTCAGCGTCAAAGTCAATGACCAAGCGACCGACATACTTGTAGCTACCATCAGTGTTAACTACAGCAGTAGTGGTGCCGCCGGCATTGGTGACAAACTGAGGATACTCACCTTGATCGCTGTCGCCATCGCGGGGGCGATCGTTCTCGTCAAACAGACGCGTGTTAGAACCACCGGCCACGATGATATCGACACCGACCAAACGCTCAGCGAGACACAACTCAATGGTGAGATGCTGCATGTGAGCCAACAACACAACCTTATTTAACTCAGGATTCGCCGCGAGCAGGGCATCAACCTCAGTTTGAATTTCGGCGGCGAGGGCATCTAGTTGCTCAGGGGTGGGGTTGCTGTCAAACGGACTCGGAGAGATACCGACATCACCCGGGCTGGAAATGCTGGCCAGGGTAGGAGTGGTGGCGCCGACCACACACACCGCCTCGCCATTGACGTCAAACACGACGGAAGAGGTAACTGTATTCGCCTCAGGAGTGCCACCCCCCTCAACTTCTAAGGGGGCTAGAGCGGCATCCGTCGAGAAATCCAGGTTAGTAGATAGATAAGGAAAAGCCGCCCCGGCGAATTCTTCGTCGAGAATTGAGCCCAGGGAGCCATCCGCATCCTGCCCAGAGATGAGCCCAGCGAGCTCTTCAGTCCCAAAGTCGAACTCGTGGTTACCCAGGGCGATCGCTTGAATCCCCAACTCGTTCTGAATTTGAATATCAGCGATACCGGGGGCACCAAAAACCGGGCCAGAAGCGTCATAGAATAACCCCGGAATGATGGCATCTCCGGAGGACAAAAACAACGTATTGTCCGCTTCGCCATCAGCTCCCAAGTCTTGATCCTTGAGTGCCTGGACAACGGCAGATAAATTAGGCGCGTCTGTAACAGCCGCCGCACCTGCTTCCTGGTCGGCGATGTGCAGAAGCTAGAGCGTAAACAACTCGTCCATAAATCCCTCTTACTACATTGAGCATCGAACAGCACAACAATTCAGAGCCAGCCCTAGAGCTGACCCCAAACTCGGAGTCGTCAACAAACTTTTGTCAGCGCACAGTGCTGGAGATCAAACGCCTGCTTAATAGAGGCGCATCCATCATTAGAAGGTCAGCTTTAGGAGCCGGGTCTAATGGCTCTAAAACACCGCTCGGGTCGGTTGCCAAAATCAGAAAACGGATTCCTGGGGTTCTAGCAGAACCGGTGAAAGCGCATGTGATCTCCAATTGTGTTCATAGGTAACTTTCTCAGACCAACTTAAAGCGACGGTAAAGCCAGACTTAAGACTTCGTGCAAATACGGAGCATTCATCATCACTTTATGACTTACTAAGACATTTCATGATTGCTTTACAAAGAAGTTCCGGATGATTGCGTGAAAGGCCCAATGGGCCGTTAAGCCGCGATCTCTGGCCCGATCACGCCCGCCGCAAAATTTCACTCAGAGTCCCAGACTGGCAACAGATGTGCCAAAGTACACCGGCGACGATTTGGCACAGGTTAAGTTCCCGTTAATTTTAAGGCTGGTTGGCAGTGGCGGCTGGCCCTTTTGCCGAAACATCCTGGCCATGCCGATCTCACGCTTAACGTTGAGCTATGACCGGTCATCCCGCGCAAATGTTTCCAGGCTCAGCGCGATCGCGCCCCCCTTTGTCGCAATGCTCAGCCAAGAAATTCCCAATGCCATTTAACCTGGCTGGGGCTCCTCAGTGGCATGAAAGTTAGGGGCGATCGCCGAACCCTACGGCACGAACAGCGGCTTGCCTTAACACCGTGCTAGGGT
>CALCPB010000601.1 GCA_937897665.1 uncultured Halomicronema sp.
AACAGGAAATCCCTGAACTCAATTGCTAGTTGAATGGAATTGTTAAAGATGCACTGACAGATCGCGTCACTTGCATCCTACGAGCAGCCAAAATACCAGACGGTGATAGGCCTAGGAATTGTTTTGCCGTTCTTCGCGCGTCTGTCGCCAGGCACCGACCAAGCGCTCAAAGTTTACCTGGAATTCGCTTAAGCCGACCATTGAGCCAGCTTCTTCTGCTTCTTCCCAAGAGGCCGAGAGGGCACCATAGCTTAAGCCCACGACGCTCAGACCAAAACAAGCTAGTGTCACCATCAGCACCACGACATTGGGCAGCTCGGCGATGCCTTGAACAATGGCCACATAGCTAGCAAAAAATACCAGAATCCCCACCGTGACAGGAACTCCAGAGAAAAACACCATTCGTCTCAGCATCCGTCGGCTCACCACCTCAGGAATACTGGTCTCTTCACGGCTATACTTTTTGGCTGATTTTTTTGATGAGCGAGCGGCTGGCTTAGCTGCTGATGAAGTGCGTTGGGAGTTCTCAGCCACCGGCTGAGCCGACTTGCTAGTTGCTGGTGGGGTCGTTTCTGCTTTCCCTTTTTTCCGCTTGCGGTTGGGTTCAAAGGGGAGACGATCGTTCTCTGAGTCAGCGGACATTGCAACGCTCCATGATCAGCAAAGCTAATACCTAAACGCTAATACCTATCGGCGGATGCCTAAACGACCGATGAGTTCACGGTAGTGGTTGACATCTTTCTTCGCGATGTAAGACAGCAAGCGCTTACGGCGGCCAATCATTTTGAGGAGACCCCGCCGAGAAGAATAATCCTTTTTGTTGCCCTGCAGGTGCTGGCTGAGTTTGTTGATGCGCTCAGTCAACATGGCAATTTGCACTTCAGCGGAGCCAGTATCGGTCTCGTGAACCTGGTATTCCGAGATCAGTTCCTGTTTGCGTTCTTGTAATAGTGCCATAGGGTACGAGGTGCTTTAGCAGATGGATATTTGCGCGCAGATTTTATGCACAGAGTTATTCAGCATAACATAGCTGCTTGGGGGATAGACCATTTGTGGTCATGAAGATTGGCTCAACCAGGCGATCGCTTCGCGAATCCAGTCTTCTGTGTTGTCGTTCTTGGCCAAGGTACTGCTGCGCCCTACGATCTGCAAGGCTTTCATGATTTCACCATTGGTATAGCCCAAGGCCAGTAGGGTCATTTCGACCTCTTCTTGCACATTGGCCATGGGGCCACCGCCTGGCGTCAACGTCAGCCCCGACTGCTGTCGCCATTCTGCCAATTTTGTCTTCAATTCTAAGATCAGCCGCTCGGCTGTTTTAGCGCCCACCCCTTTGGTGCGCGAGATTAGCCGCGTGTTACCAGATACCACCGCCTGAATCAGTTCTTGAAACCCGAGCGTATCAAGCAGTGCCATTGCCATCTGAGGGCCAATGCCGCTGACGCTCACTAACTGTCGAAACACGTCGCGTTCTGACCGGCTGGCAAAGCCAAAGATCACTGGTTGATCATCACGAATCTGGAGATGACAAAACGCCTGCAGCGGTTCTCCTAGGGGCGGTAGATCCGACAAAAAACGGCTGGTAATTTGAAGGTCATAACCCACCTGATTGACGTCCATCGTCAGCATCACTCGATGGCCGCCCTGCTTTTGAATGTCTGCCAGAGTGCCTTTTAAGTAGCTCAGCATGGGGTCTCTTTGAAAAGCTTTACGTTTTTTGTGGTCATCCCACAATGATTGTCCTCACATGACTTGAGACGGCTCAACCCTGAAAAGCGCGAGGAGTGGCCCAGCACTGGCCCTAGGGGCAGCGTGAGTTCAGATACTATCTTCAGCCGCCGCTACTGCGGGCGGCGGGGTTTGCTCTGACGAGAAGCATCCGATGTCGCTGACAGTGAATTGCCTTTGGGTTTAGCACTGGTGGTCTCTTGGGGGCGCACAGTCGCCTCGATCGCTGTCGCCTGAGCGGGTAGCGCCGTGCGGCCATTACGCACCACCCGCATCATGTCGGCTAACTGATGCTCAATCCGCTGCAGCACTTCTGCGGCATAGGCATCGGCATCCTGGCGCAGGACGCGACATTCAGATTCGGTTTGCTGTTGAGTCTCTTCCCAATATTGCTCGGCCGCAGTTTGCCACTGTTCGATTTCCGTGCGGGTCTGCGATCGCAACGCGTCACAATCTTGCTCAAGCTGCTGTTTGACTTGCCGGGCCTGATGTTCCGCCTGCTGCACAATGCCCATGTCGTCGAGGCGGCGGGCCGCTTCTTGCTCAGCTGCTGCCATCATGTCTTGAGCGTATTGCTGAGCGTCGCTGATGATGCGATCGCGCTGCTGCACGATTTGCATCGCCTCTTGAAAAACGGTCGGTAGGTTGAGTCGAATCCGATCAAGCTGTTCTAAGAGTTGGTCTTCGTCAATCAGCGTGCGGCCGGAAAACGGCACCCGAGGACTCTCTAAAATCAACTCTTCCAAGACGATTAAAGACTGCAGAATATCAAGACGATGAACAGATTCACTGGTATTAATAGGCGCCTACTT
>CALCPB010000602.1 GCA_937897665.1 uncultured Halomicronema sp.
TATAAATGGCCTTACCGAGAATAATTTGGGCCGTCGCCAGTGAGTCAGCAGCGTCAAACTCAGGATGCTCATTGAGATAGGCCTGCATGAGCTCTAGTCCAGGCTTTGACAGGTAGGTAATAAAGGTTCTGGCCAATTCTGGAAACCGCCCCGATTCGCCAATCACCAGCCGGACAAAGTCTTGATAATCTTCATCCTCGGCGATCGCATCCACCATTTTGGTTAGCAACTGCGGCAGCGACTCAGCCGGCGGCTCTTGCAAGGTTTCAGGAGTGAACTTAATTTGAAACCGCTCACAGGCAATCTTTTGCACTAGGGCGCGAAACAGCCCCTCCTTATCTTGAAAATGGTTATAAACCGTCGGCTTTGAAACCCCTGCGGTGGCCGCAACGCGATCCATACTCGTGCCCGCATAGCCATGGGCCAAAAATTCTTGCAACGCGCCATTCAAAATTTGCGAGGCTTTATCAGACTTGTTCAAAGCAACGGTCATAGATAAACGGTCATAAATAAATAAATTCTGTGGCTTGACTTGATTTTAATCGCTACTGATCAAGGCCAGGCAAGTTTTCCCTGTTCACCATAGCGAATCGAGCGCCAGACCTGAGCTGACCTTGAGGATACTGAGACCTCGAAAAAAATCGCCATCGTCACCAGTCGCTGGGCCAGCAACGGCTAATGCTGACCTCTCGCAATCTCTCCCCCTAAGGGAGGCTTATTTTGATAAGTTTGGTAATTGCCAGACTGCGCCCTGCTACAGATTAGCCACCTTTGCTAATTTGCCACATTAAAAATTGTTGGGTGGGTTGAATGGCCACACCGTCAATCCCAGCTTGAGAAAAAACATAGTCTTTGTTTTGCCACAGGGGAATGTAAGGCACATCATCCTTGACTAAGGTTTGCAGATCTTTGATGATTTGATCGCGCACTGCCGGATCTTGCTCAGCTTGCTGCGCTGCAACTAGCTCATTAGCGCGATCGCTGTAGTAAAAAGAGCCGTTGCCCTGGCTCGCGCCGACTTCACACAGCGTCTCTTCTGAACCGGTTTCGCAACTGAGAAACGGCTGCACAAAGGTATCAACGTCGTAATAGTCGGGATACCAGTTCGCCAGCACCGAGGGATAGACGCCTTTGTCCACATTGCCCCAGAGGGTAGCGCTTTCCGCCGTTTGCACAGTGACGGTGATCAGTCCCGGCAGACCCGTTTCAAAGGACTCCTTCAGAGTGTTGGCGACCACGCTGCGGGTGGTCGAAGCTGAAGGGTACCAAATTTCAAAGTTGAACGGATTCTCTTCCGAAAAACCAGCTTCTCGCAGCAGGGCTTCCGCTTGCTCAAAGTCGCCGTCGCCATAGGCTTCCTGCAGCACCGGCTCATACACCTCAAAACTGGTGGGAATCAAGCTGTAGAGCGGTTCAGCCTGGCCTTGGAACACCCGCTCGTTGACGAGATTGCGATCAATCATCGCCGCGATCGCCTGACGCACCCGGACGTCATTCAGCGGCTCAATTTTCTGATTGAGACTCATGTAGTTGACCACCGTGGTGCCCGCTTCCACCACCTGCCAGTTGCCGGTGTCAGCATCACGCTCTAGAGCCGAAATTTGCTCGGGGTCAAGGGTCTGGTAGGCCACATCCACGCCACCGGTTGTAAAGGTGTTGTAAAGGTTAACCGCACTGCTGAAAATCTGAATGTCGATACCGCCGTTAGCAGGCTTTTCGCCCCAGTAGTCTTCGTTAACATCGAGCTTGACGGAGTCGCTGTTGAACGCCGCTACTTTGTAAGGGCCTGCCCCGATTAAACTGTCGGGCACGAAGCTACCTTCTGCGATTTCGTAGGCGTCAGGGGGCACAGGGGTGACGCCCCAAAAAGTCATTAGGGCCGTAAACGCCGCAAAGGGCGAATTGAGCGTGACGGTCATTTCGTAGTCGCCTGTGGCTTCGACCGACGCGATGCGATCAGCCAGCAAGAACGCGGGTCGCCCAGCATTTTGCATAAACCGGTCTAACGAGCACACCATCGCGGCCGCGTCAAAGGGCGTGCCATCGTGGAAAACCACGTCGTCTCGCAGGGGAATCGTGTAAGTTAGGCCATCGTCACTGACGGTGGGCAGCTCAGTCGCCAACTGCGGAATTAAATCGGTGGTGCCGGGTTCGTAGGCATAGAGCTGATCGCCCAGGTTATGCAGCAAAATGCCCGGAAAAATCTCGTAGGCGTCAGCGGGGTCTAAAGTGCGCGCGGTCAGGGTGGTGCCAATCGTGATGCGATCGCTGCCCGTTTCACCGGCGGCATCGGCTGGCGCGTTGGCCTCCGGTGTGGGGTTGCTCGTGCAGGCCACGATGAAGGCAAAGCTCAGACTCAGTAACGCACTAAACCGCCAGAGCGATCGCCAGCGCCGTAGCGCCAAGACCCGACGAACCTGCAGCAAACCAGACAAAGCAGACGAAACCATAGGTCAAACCCAGCGTTAGAAAACCTAAATGTGGTCTATTAACCCGTGTCTTGGGGCCGGTGTCAATCAGACCTTATACAGCAGACGGCTCTGACGATGTGCTGCTCTCCCCCGGTTGAAAGAAGCGCTGAACAATCGCGGCGGTAAAAAAGTGGGTGAGCAGGCCTAAAGGCCCAGCAAACAGGCATAACGCTAAAGAATGGCGGGTAAAAATACCATTGTCTTGACCTTGCCAATAGATCCACCTGCCGACAAACAAATCCATCACTAAAAAGTGCGTCCACCCTGTCGCCATCACGTGGGAGTTGGCAAACATGCCCGCCAAGGTATCAAGCTTGAGCTGCGGATCCGAAAAGGCCTCCACGATGCTGCTATCTACCGTCACGAAAAGATAAACATATAGACCAGCGAGCGCGGCAAAGGGAATGTAAGACCGCATCACCCGCTGCGTCACTGACCAATTAGGCAGCAGTACCATCAGCGCCCAAAAGGGCAGCACGACTAAATTAGAAACTTGAAAAATATTCTGCAGATCGATCGCAGTGGGGATAAAAGACATGGACGCTCTGACTGGGAGGACGCCTTCACTATAAACAGTGGAGATAGTGGAAGGAAACCGGACTTAGCGCGATCGCAGCGTCAACCAACCGCCCCCGAGAGAAACCGCTTCGACCGCAAACTGCAGTTCCGCCGGAGAGTGGAAAAAGCCGAACAGCATCGTGATCGCGCCGGTGGAAACCAGTGCAATTCGCATGACTTCTTCCGCTATACGCAAGGCCAGCCAAATAGTGCACACACCCACACCAAACAGAGCTAAATATGCCAGCGTCATCGCTTAACTCCTTCTCGCAGCAGCAAGAATTAGGATCATCCTCTTGATGAATGCAAGTCTATCACAAGCTTTAGATGGATAGACAATGATCTATGGATGTTTGAGTTTCTTCCCGTCGAGTTAGGCAGCTCTCAAGCGGGGTGGGCATACCCAGCCTCAGCAATCAGGATGCGATTGGGCAACGGCCTTACTCTTCGCGCTGATAGCCCAGCTCGGCGAGCCGCGTACGCGACTGTCGCCATTTGGGCTGCACCTTCACAAACATCTCTAAATAGACTTTGCCCGTGATCAGCTTTTGCATTTGCTCGCGTGCGCCAGTGCCGATCGTTTTCATCATGCTGCCTTTTTTGCCGATGAGAATGCCCTTTTGCGAATCGCGTTCCACATGCACCGTAGCCAGAATACGGGTGATGTTTTCGTCTTCTTCCACCGCTTCGATCGCAATGGCGACGGAATGCGGGACCTCTTCGCGGGTGTGATACAGCACCTGCTCGCGAATTAGCTCACCCATAATGAACCGCTCGGGCTGATCGGTAATCAGATCGGGAGGATAATAATAAGGCCCCGGCTCCAGCCCTTGAACGAGGCGGGTCTGCAGTTCCGGTAGACGATCTCCCGTCGCTGCCGAAAATTCCAGCAGCGGCCATTGATGGGCATCGGCGATCGCTTGATAGCTAGCCGTGATCGCTTCAGCATCATCGGGCGATCGCAAATCAGTTTTGTTCATCCCCAAGTAAACCGGGGTGGACTGCTGCGCCAGTAAGGTCGCTACAAACTGATCGCCGCGTCCGGCGGGCACCGAGCCATCCACCACAAAGAGCACCAGATCCACCGAGGCGATCGCCACGCGGGCGTTATGCACCAGCACTTTGCCCAGTTCATGGTGGGGCTTGTGGATGCCCGGCGTATCAACAAAGATGATTTGCGCTGTCTCTGTAGTGAGGATGCCGCGCAGGCGGTTGCGTGTGGTTTGGGCCACCGGAGAGGTGATCGCGACCTTTTGACCGATCAGATAGTTCATGAGGGTCGACTTGCCCACATTGGGGCGACCGACAATACCCACAAATCCTGAGCGGAAATCGGGGGGTGAAGCGGGAATCATCGACAGACTGAGGGAATCAACCATAGTGTTAACTGCCGACGATATGAACAACGACTTCGCGGGTGTGGCTGCGGGTGCGATGCTCCCACAAATAAATGCCCTGCCAGGTGCCCAAGGCGAGGCGCCCCTTAACGATGGGAATCGTCTCTGACGTACTGGTCAACACGGTGCGAATGTGGGCCGGCATGTCATCGGGGCCTTCGGCATTGTGAATGTAGTGATGCCCCTCGGGCACGAGCTGCGCTAAAAACGCTTCCAAGTCAACCAAGACATCAGGGTCAGCATTTTCCTGAATGGTCAGACTGGCCGATGTATGGCGAATAAACACGGTACAGAGTCCCGTGGTCAGGCCCGACTCACTGACGGCCTGCTGTACCGGCTCAGTCAAGCGACGCAGTGATTTGCCCTGAGTCGAGACGTTGATCAGTTTTTGATAGTGATGAGTGATAGCCGTAGCAGTCATAGGGGCGCAACCATGGGACTTGCAGTGAAGACGTTTATGGTAACGGACGTTCAGGGGCGATCACCGACTTCAGCCAAGGTCTCTTTAGGTTTGACCGGACCTTTCATCTGGCATGGTGGTTGAAAACACGGATGCGTCTCCCTGACGTCGGTGAGAATTTCTCGAGCCAGTAAGGAATACTGGATCTTAACCACCAGCCAATTGCTATGACTCGTCTGAACTCAGGAAATTTTTCATGAAAACCGCCCAGCCTATGGGCTTGTTGGCCCAGGGCGTCACCACTTGGAATGATTGGCGATCGCAGGCGGAAACGGGTGTCAACGCCTCACCCAGCCGCCGTATCAACCTGCGGGAAGCCCCCCTCAAGCGGGCCCAGCTGCGAGCGGTCAATCTGTCCCTCGTTGACTGCTGCATGGCTGATTTACGCTACGCCGATTTGGGCCATGCTGACCTGCAAGAGGCGCTTTTTTATACCGCTAACCTAAGCTACGCCCATCTCGACTATGCCAACCTCACCGGGGCAGACTTGCGCGAGGCGTCTTTGCATGACAGCCACCTGCGGGGGGCACTCCTCAATGCCGCCGTGCTCACGACGGCTGACCTCACCCGCAGCGTGTTGCGTGAGGCTCAGCTCAAACAAGCCGATTTGAGACAAGCCAGTCTGAGTCAAGCCGATGCCTGCATGGTGCAGCTTACGGAGGCCAATCTGGCGGGGGCTGACCTCAGCGGGGCCATCCTCTATACCGCTGACTTGGGACGCTGTAACTTGGCCAGCGCCACGCTCAACCAGGCCGATTTGCGGGAAGCCAATTTTGCCATGACCACCTTGCAAGATGCCGTCATGCATGGCGTTGACCTCACAGCAGCAGTTTGTAGCGCGGCCAATATGATTGGGGCGGCGCTCCACGGGGCCAATCTCACGATCGCCAACCTGAGCTTGACCAATCTCTGCATGGCGAACCTCAGCCGGGCCTGTCTAGAGGGCACGACGCTGAGCGGCGCGAACCTGATTTGCGCTAACTTGCTCCAGGCCCGCTTTGGGAATGCCAACTTTTAAAACGCCGATTTGCGAGAAGCCATTTTGCGGGGCGCTGACCTACGAGATGCCAACCTGCGATTTGCCGACTTGAAGATGGCTAACCTGTCAGAAACCAACTTAAAGGGGGCTAATTTGACAGGGGCCGATTTGTCTCACGCCAGCGTCTGGAATGCCAATATTAAAGAGGCCTGTTTGATCGATGCGGTCATGCCAGACGGCACGCTGTTTTCGCCCTAGATCTGGGCCGATTATCCAGTGGCAGTCGGGGCATGATAGTGCCATCTCTCGACTAACGCACCGCTAACTCAGGAATGTAGTTGCCGGGGTCACGGGCCACCCAACCTAAAGACGTATTCGTCCGAACTTCAAAGTAGAGGCGGCTGGTGTCTGCCGTATGGGGTGCAGCGGTGGCGATCGCCTGCCCCGCTGACACGCGATCGCCCACCTCGATCACCGGCGCGGTGACACCCACATAGCGAGTTTGCAAACCTTGGTCGTGGTTGATCACGATGAGAATGCCGGGTGAGCCAGCATCGCCGACATAAGCGACCGTGCCACTCCCCGCTGATTGCACCGTAATCTCTGGACTGGCTTCCAGACTAATGCCGCTGCTAAAGACCAACTCATTGCCGTTGGCATCGGTTTGCCAGCCATAGTTCCCCACGATGATCCCTATCTCCCCCAAGGGATAGGCCGATAGCGGATCGGTATCGGCCGCGGCTGGCTCAGTGGCCGCAGGGGCGGCATTGTCAAGCAGCCAGCTGACGCCCGGCACAAAGATACGCCCCGGCACGGCTTCTGGGCAGCCGTTGACCTCAAACAGCACATCGGCTCGGGACTGATAGGCAGCAGCTAAGTCTTGCCAGGTTTGACCGGCGGTGACCGTGATTTCGGCCCCATTGAAGGGGGGAATCCGTAACGAGCTGCCCGGTGTCAGGGCGTTGACCGCTGCCGGGTTCATCGCCAACAAGGTGATGGGCAAGAGGTCGTAGGTCGCCGCGATACTATCGATGGTTTCTCCCGACTGCACCGCATGGGTGGTCAGCCGCGACAGCACCGGTGCGGGGCAGAGATCAGAGGCTTGAGCGATCGCGCGGGGCAGCGTCACGCTCAGCGCCATCATCGTCGTGCTCAATAATCCTGAGATCACCGAGGCGATCGCGCGGCGAGTTGATGGCCCCCAGGGGAACCATCGCTGTCCATTTTGTGTCGATTTAACCACCATCAATGCTGACTATCCCTGTACTGACTAACTCTGATTGAGAGATTCGTCCGACCCCTGCGAATTCAGTCGCTAAAGCCCTCGCCCCCATTTGTGAACCAGATTACTCATAGGCCTCATTTTCGCTAAAGTAGAGGCATTCTGAACGCACCCGATGTCTAGGAGATTTGTGATGGCCATTGCTTTTAAGCAACTTGGGCTGACTGTAGCCACGCTCATTGTAGGCTGTGGCACTGGCTGGGCTGGCCATCAGATGTGGACGGCACAAAAATCCCAACCTACAGACACCACTGCGACCGCGCCCGTGGTGCAACCTGCGTTCAACCGTCCTCAGGCTAATGAGTCTCCAGCGATCGCTTTAGTTCCCCCGACCCAGGCCAATCCTAATTTTATTGCCGATGCCGTCAATCAAGTCGGCGCTGCCGTCGTGCGCATTGATGCGGAGAGCAGCAACGTCGAGATGCCTGAAGCCTTTGAAAATCCTTTCTTCCGTCGCTTTTTTGGCGACGAAGTCCCACTGCCGCCTGAGTCCTTTCCGCAGGGTACGGGCTCGGGCTTCATTATCTCAACCGATGGTCGCATCATCACCAATGCCCATGTGGTCGAAGGGGCAACAAAGGTCACGGTAACGCTGACCGACGGTCGGTCGTTTGAGGGTACTGTCGTCGGCACCGATAAGGTCACTGATGTGGCGGCAGTCAAAATTGAAGCAGAGTCGATGCCAGCCGTCTCGTTTGGTCGCACCGAAGATTTATCACCGGGTCAGTGGGCGATCGCGATCGGGAAGCCTCTCGGGCTTGATAATACAGTGACCGCTGGGATTATTAGCGCGTTGGGCCGCAGTAGCTCAGAGGTGGGTATTCCCGACAAGCGGGTGCAGTTTATCCAAACCGATGCGGCCATTAATCCCGGCAACTCTGGCGGGCCACTGCTGAATGATCGCGGCGAAGTGATTGGCATGAATACCGCCATTCGCAAAGACGCCCAAGGCTTGGGATTTGCCATTCCCGTCGAAACCTTTACCCGCATTGCGAACCAACTATTTGAAACCGGCGAAGTAGAGCATCCCTATCTTGGGGTGCAAATGGTGCTATTGACCCCTGAAATGCGCGATCGCATCAACGCCGAAGAAGAACTGGGCGTACAAGTCACCGCTGATGTCGGCGTCCTCATTGTGCGCGTGATGGAAGACACCCCCGCAGCAAAGGGCGGCCTCAAAGCCGGTGATATTATCACGCAGGTGAACAATAACTTGGTCGAAACCCCAGCAGACGTGCAAGCTCAAGTCGATGCCAGCGAAATTGGGGAACCCCTAGACGTCGAAGTAACCCGTGGGGAAGCGACCCAAACAATTACGCTGCGGCCGACCGCTCTGCCCGCTCAGCTGCAGTAGACGGTAGCAGTCTGATGACCGACACAATCATTCGCCTGGCCTCGACCGCTGACCTGCCAGAGATTCTGAGCATCTACAACGATGCCATCTTGCACACTACTGCCGTCTACGACTATGAGCCCCATAGCTTAGCCATGCGTCAGACCTGGTTTGCCGCCAAGCAAGCGGCCGGGTTTCCTGTTTTGGTTGCTGATCGCGCGGGGCACGTGACGGGATTTGCTGCCTTGGGAGCCTTTCGCGCCTGGGAAGCCTATCGCTATACAGCAGAAACCTCAATCTATGTCGCGCCCCAGAGTCGTCGCCAAGGGCTGGGCAAGCAGCTGTTGGCTCACCTGATCGAAGCGGCTGAAGCACAAGAGTTTCATGCGCTTGTAGCGGGCATTGATGCTGACAACACTGTTAGCCTAGATTTGCATGCAAAATTTGGCTTTCAAGAAGTTGCCCACTTTCATCAGGTCGGCTACAAATTCGATCGCTGGCTAGATCTAAAATTCATGGAGCGCCTCCTGCCCCTGGCACCGCCTTAACGCATATACGCAAAAGACCGCTAACCAACCTAGGAATGACGTTAAAGAACTGCCAGACAAGCCTAGAAGACCACAGGTTTTAAGGTGACTGTCAACAGTCGCTAGAGTGCATTATCGCGAAACCCTTCGTCAGATGACGACGGCGACTCGCGTGGCCGCCAACTGACTCGGCTGCCGTAGGTACCCGGTCGCCAAGCTGTGTTGTGATGGGCGTCTTCACCGCTAACGGGTGGAGGTTTGGGGGCAACGGGTCGCGCAGCGGCAGGTCGCGGTCTAACCGCCTCTGATCGCCGCCGGTCTTGAATTCGTTGAATTTCACGCAGGGCTGACTTCCAGTCTAGATTAGGTTCTTTGAGCAGCTCTCGCAGGGCTTGCAAAACCGCTTCTTCTTCTTGATTGAGCTGCAGCGGCTGCGACAGCCGAATCGGATCGACCTGCACAGCCGCAAAGGCTTGACGCACCGCACTAAGAATTTCGCCCCGCAGGTCATGCTGGGCATGCTCGTACTGGTGCTGCAGCCCTTTTTCACTAGATGCATAGAGGGCGGGCAGGCGATTGAGGGCAAAGGTTTCCACCTCTGTCCGCTTCACATATTTAGAAACTCGCTCTGGCAGGCTTGCCAGCTGCCGTCCCACTTCTTCGGCAACTAGCAGTTCCATGACGTTGATATAGAGCTTAGGATGAGCAGTCTTCGATACGCTACCCATAATTCAACCCTGTAACGATAGATAGATTTAAGCTCTGGCGAGCATCGGGTCACCGATAGTTGACTCGCCGATCGCTGACTTGTTCAAACGTGACCACTCGAATGCACCTCTGCCACTGGCTAAAGACTGATCGGGTCTCATCCCAAACTGGCTCACCATGACTCTGGGATCGCAAACGCTCATCAAATCTTTAGATAACCCAGTATAACAACAGTCTCTAGAATGCTTCTATCCGCCAGACTGAGATTTCAGAAAGCGGGCCTAAATCCTCCTCAAGCTTTACTCGATTGGTCCTTGTCGCAGCAGGGATAATGCCGTTATTTCAAGGGCTATGCTGCGATCGCCGCCGCCACCGCTTTTCTGGCTTGACGTCTTGGCTAAAAGATACCGATTTGTATTCAAACTCGTCTGAAATGGCAGAATACGGCGATCTAATCCAATTCTTTTACGAGAGCCAGCAAGACGACAAAAAACAGTGAATCGAGCCTGATTTCGCGCTTTTGCGAAAATTATAGGATTTTTTCTCTCCATCATTTTGCCAATGATTAAGATGCGTAAAGCATTCAGAAACAGCCAGATCGCGAGTTATCAAGTGACTGCCAATACTTGCCATTAAAGTAACCCTGTTGACCGGCGAGCCCGGCATCCTGCAAGCCTGGGCAGGCTTGGCTCAATCGAGACACCAGGGCTCTCCTAAGACGGGTCTGCCGCTCACACACGTTGCAGCAACTGGCTGACAAGGCCGCATTGCCCTCCTCTTTCTCGAATTTGAGGAGAGAGAAGGGCACAGTCACCATCTGCGGCCCTTCTGCTCATTAAGAAAAGGCTAAAAATCTGATTCCTCTTTTTGACAAGGGGGCGAGATGAGGTGTTCTTGCCAGGTCAGGAGCCAGACTGCAGAGGCAGTCAAAATTTGCAGCGGTTTTAGTAGCTCTGATTCGGCGCAGGCCGGTGCCGTCTACGTCTAGAGGTGGAGGCTGAGTTCTGCATCAACAGCTCATCGAGAGCGGCGCTCACCACAGTTACTAAACTCAGGAACTTTTAAGGTGTCGTTCATGTGAGTTTGGAGTCATGTTAACTATGATACTCACAGCCTTTACTGCGTTTTGCTCCAGTCTATTGTCTGCTTCAACCTTGCTAAATTTAGGTCAGCTGTGCGAGGCGTTGCGATCGCACCTCCAAGCCCGCCGTTTGTTGAATGAGCGTGACGCATTGGAACTCATGGCCCACGGCGAGGCCAACGTCATTTTTCGGTGGGGTAGCGATCGGCTGGTACGGGTGGCGGTCAACACCCCCAATCAGCGCTTTCAGGGCAACTTTAGCCGATTGACCGAGTTTGAAGGCAGTATCCTGCGCTATCTCACCGGGTCAGGGTTGGGCCATGAACTCCTGGGTGAGCAACGCACCGCGACCTCGGACTTTCCCTATACCTATCTCATCACCAACTATATTGCCGGTGGGCCGATGGACTATAGCCGTCGGCACCTGCAGCAGTGCGCCACCACGCTGGCTCGCCTGCATCGCCTCCCACGGCGATCGGGATATGAGTCAGTGCATCAGCTATCGCCGCTGGTGCCGCAGGTGAGTCATCCACTGACAGTGTTTTGGC
>CALCPB010000603.1 GCA_937897665.1 uncultured Halomicronema sp.
GACAGCTAGCCGTGGGAATTAGCCCCAATGAATCAGGTAAAGCGGTTGGCCGCGAGGCTGGTTTGAGAGATATTATTACTGCCGTGGATGAGCTAAACAGGCGCATGACCCATCCGTCAGATGACCGGGCGGCAGCCGAAAGAGCCCAAACAGCAGAAGCTGTTGAAGAAGCCCTTGCTGGTGACAACGCTCACATCGCCAATTTGCAACGAGTTCTCCGAGTGCAATCCTGGATTCAGCAAGGCTCAATAGAGGAAGCTTTAGCGATCGCAGAGCAGATCACCGAAGCATCCCTTAAAGATCTGGCTCTGCGGCTGGCAGGTGTTAGTCCCAAAGCAGAATACTTGGATGATGTGGTGCAAGACCTGCAAAAGGTTTGTGTCTCTGCCAGCCAGCAAGATGATGCCGACACTGGCTTAGCTATTCTGCAGCAAGTTATGGCTCAACTGCCGGCTCTAGAAAACTGCATCACAAGCCCAAACGTTGATTCATCCAAAGACTTTAGGAGTGCCTATAAAGCCAGCCTGTTAGTCTCTGTCGTGGAGGCTTACTGGCAGCTAGCGAACACGGATGTTTGACGCAATCTGCAAATTCTTGCTCAAAACCTTGTCCGTCGATTTGGCCCGCTGGCTGATGGGCGAAGCTATCAGTACTACTAAGTTGAATCCCCTCAACCCTCAACCACTGATGTCACCTAGCTAAGCGCCGCAATGAATAGACTCTCTATGATGTAGTTGAAAGTATTGGCGAATTAACAAGAAGTGCCTTTGAGGGTGATATGGAAGAGTTGCTGGAGCTGCGAGAATTGCTGTTAGCTGACCGCGTCAGCGATGCTTTGCTCTTGGTCGAGGAAATGACGGAGATGAGCAAGGATGACAAACTCAACAAGATCTTTAGTTTCAGCGTTGTCCTGCTTCTGCATTTGATTAAACAGGCGGTGGAAGAACGAACAACTCGCTCCTGGGATACGTCTATTTTTAATGCAGTCAAGCAAATTCAGCGAACTAATCGGCGGCGCAAACCCGGGGGCTTCTACCTAACTGTGGAAGAACGTCAGGAAACCCTGGAATATGCCTATGACTCGGCGTTGCGGCAGGCAGCTCTGGAAGCCTTTGAAGGTCGCTATGAGGCTGCAGAGCTAGGGCAAATGGTTGAAAGGCGAGGCGTGGTTGACCAGGCTAGTTCACTGATTCTAACCAATTGAAGAAGCGGCAACGAAGCACTGACGCTGATCAACACGGCTGCCTGATCGTCATCCATCCCGCAACGTCCTCGTCATCGGTAGAATGATTAGGGACACAGCCCGGCGATCGCCCTTGTCGGTGGCCAATCATCACGATGTTAGAAACGCTTCAAACCGACCTTTATCAGGTCAGCCAATATGCCAATACGCTGGTGGCAAATCAGCTCACTAGTATTTCATTCGTCAGTGTCGGCGTGGTCTGGCTAGCGGGGTTGCTCACCAGCTTGACCCCCTGTACGCTCTCGATGCTGCCGATCATGGTCGGCTACATGGGGGGCTACGAAGCGAAGGGCCGTTTCCAGGCGATCGCCCAATCGACCTGGTTTGCCTTGGGCCTCGCCACGACGTTGGCCGCCCTGGGGCTGATTGCGGGGGCCGTGGGCCGGGTGTATGGCCAGGTGGGCCTCGGGCTACCCATTGTGGTGAGCATCTTGGCGATTTTGATGGGTCTCAATCTACTCGAAGCGCTGCCGATTCCCCTACCCAGCTTTGGCAACAACGTAGATGTCACCACGATGGGCGTACCGCTGGCCGTGAAAAGTTACCTGCTGGGCCTCACCTTTGGTTTAGTCGCTTCGCCTTGCAGCACGCCGGTGCTGGCGACGCTACTGGCATGGATTTCGACTACGGGCGATCCGGTCTTGGGGGGAGCTTTGCTGCTGGCCTATACCGTTGGATACGTCACTCCTCTAGTGATTGCAGGCAGTTTTACCGCATCGCTCAATATGCTCTTGGATATTCGCCGCTGGTCAGGCTGGATTACTCCAGCGAGTGGGATCTTGCTGGTCGGTTTTGGTGTTTTTTCTCTCCTGCTGCGCTTCACACCGAGCCAGTTAGTCTAGCGACTCGTGACCGATGTTGAGGACGAAATGAAAATGGACCAGCCATTCAACGAGACATCCCAAAAACCAGTCAGATTTTTCTAAACCGATTTAAACACACATATTTATTTCCCTTGGCACCATGATGACGACGTTAAACCGCTGGATGCAGCGATACTTCAAACGAGAATTGCTGCCCTTACTGGCTGACTTGCGGCTGGCGATCGCCCTGCTCCTCACCATCGCCGTCGTGAGCATTACGGGCACCGTCATTGAGCAAGGGGAGTCTCTGGCCTTTTACCAGGCGAACTATCCCGATGATCCGGCCTTATTTGGCTTTCTCGATTGGAAGTTCATTCTGATCTCGGGGCTCGACCACGTTTATCGCACCTGGTGGTATCTGGCGATTTTGATTTTGTTTGGCAGTAGCCTGACTGCCTGCACCTTTACGCGGCAGATCACCGCGCTGCGCTGGTTCTCGCGCACTTGGAATTTTTATACCCAGCCGCGTCAGTTCAACAAGCTGGCGCTAAGCGGTGAACTCAGCCAGGGCAATTTGGAAAAAATTTCCCCCATTTTGCAGCAGCGGGGATACCAGATTTTTACTCGCGATCGCGCCCTCTATGCGCAAAAAGGAGTAGCGGGTCGCATCGGCCCCATTGTGGTGCATGCCAGTATGTTGATTATTTTGGCCGGGGCCATCTTTGGCGGTATGACTGGCTTCTTTGCTCAAGAAGTGGTGCCGAGTGGTCAGGTCTTTCAAATTCGCAACATTTTTGATGCTGGCCCGTGGGCTGAAGCGCAAATTCCTAAAGATTGGGCGGTGCGGGTTAATGATTTTTGGATTGATTACACCGCCGAAGGGGCGATCGATCAGTTTTATTCCGACCTGACGGTGATTGACGAAGCGGGCAACGAACTCAAGCAGAAAACCATTCACGTCAACGAACCGATGCGCTATCGCGGCGTCACCCTGTATCAGGCTGATTGGGGCATTGCTGGGGTCAAGGTTAAGTTCAACAACAGTCCGGTGTTGGACGTGCCAATGGGGCAGTTGAACGAAGGCAAATCGCGCATTTGGGGCACCTGGCTGCCAACGAAACCGGATATGAGTGATGGCGTTTCGCTGGTTGCGACTGATTTGCAGGGAACGCTGCTGGTGTATGACAACGACGGGCAGTTAATCTCGACGGTGCGTAAGGGCATGGCCACTGAGGTCAACGGCATTCAGCTCTCGATTGTGGATATTGTCGGCAGCACCGGGCTACAAATCAAAGCCGATCCGGGTATTACTGCCGTGTATCTCGGCTTCGGTTTGTTGATGATTGGTGTCCTGATGAGCTACATTTCTCATTCCCAAATCTGGGCGTTGGAGTCAGACGGACAGTTCTTCGTCGGCGGGCGCACCAATCGGGCTCAGGTCGCGTTTGAACGCGAACTGCTGCAAATCATGGAATCTTTGGAGCCGACTGGAACATCTTCAGGTCAAGCGCCAGAGACGGCGATCGTCTAGCTGCCGCTGGGGGGTCTGTCACCAAGCGTTTGAGGTGAATCCCTGAAGTTCAAATGCAGCGCTCAACGCTAATAGTTTTCTAAGCCAACCCAGGAGACCCAGCTTGAACTCAGGAGTAGACGTAAACGATGGCGCTGCAGTCTCGCTGCTTCGAACCAAGCCAGGATGAAGTAGAAGCGCTCCACCAACTGATCGTCGACTGCTGGCAAGCGTATGGCCCAGCAGTCACTTGTCACATCGGAGATTTGCACTGGCGGCTGCGACCGCAACCCGGGCGATCGCCGGAACGTGATATTCGACTTTGGTACGAAAAAGATCAACTATCGGCTT
>CALCPB010000604.1 GCA_937897665.1 uncultured Halomicronema sp.
GTCGTCCTGCAACCGTGTTGTGAATCACCGCTAAATATTCCGACCCGCCCAGCGTGACGAGATCGGGGGCCGCCAACGCTTCCGTCAGCCCCAAGCCGAGTAGATAGATAACGTCACCCGCCTGTCGCCAGCCCTGGCCGCAAGCCTTAGTGACATCCGCCAGCAGGCCCACCATCCCAACCACCGGCGTGGGATAAATCGGCGTCGGGTTGCCGTCACCATCAAGAGTTTCGTTATAGAGCGAGACGTTGCCCCCCGTAACGGGCGTCGCAAAATCGCGGCAGCCATCAGCCAGGCCACGGGTCGCCTCCGCCAGTTGCCAGTAACCCACCGGTTTTTCAGGACTGCCAAAATTCAAATTATCGGTAACGGCGACGGGCTCAGCGCCAACACAGCTCAGGTTACGCGCCGCCTCGGCGATCGCACCCTTGGCCCCTTCGTAGGGGTCGAGATACACATGGCGGCCATTGCAATCCACAGTGGCGGCCAGCCCTTTGCGCGTATTCACAAACGCCTGGGCCTGGTCGCCCGTCTGAGGCCGCAGGCGGATCACGGCGGCATCCGCGCCACCGGGCAACTGCACCGTGTTGTTCTGCACCTGCTGATCATATTGCCGATAGACCCAGCGCTTGGAGGCAATACTGGGGCTATCCAACAGGGTCTTGAGCACGGCAGTCCACGACTGGGAGGTATCGTCCAGATGCAGGCCAGCGCGATCACACGACGGCAAATCAGCCTCTGACCACTGCCGCGCCGTCTTGACATAGTCGGGCAGGTCGGCCATTCGTTGTCGGTGATATAGGGGCGTATCATCGGCTAGCGCATTCGCCGGAATCTCGGCCGCAATCTCGCCGTGAAAGCGGATGCGCACAATGGGTTCGGCAATCACCTCGCCCACGACCACGGCATGGAGTCCCCAGCGTTCAAAAATCTCAATCAGCTCCTGCTCGCGCCCCTGGTGCGCCACAAACAGCATGCGCTCTTGCGACTCTGACAGCAGATATTCATAGGGCACCATGCCCGTTTCCCGGCTAGGCACTTTGTCGAGATCCACATCGACGCCCACGCCGCCATTGGCCGCCATTTCTGAGGTAGAGCAGGTGATACCCGCTGCCCCCATATCTTGCGCTGCCACTACGGCGCCGGTCTTAAACGCCTCTAAACAAGCTTCCACCAACGATTTTTCGAGAAAGGGGTCACCCACCTGCACCGCCGGGCGATCGTCCTGGGAAGCATCGCTGAGTTCGGCACTGGCAAAGCTAGCCCCGCCCATGCCGTCGCGGCCCGTGGTCGACCCCACATACAGCACCGGATTGCCCACGCCCGATGCGCCCGATTTGACAATATCAGGCGTTTCCATCAAGCCGATCGCCATCGCATTCACCAGCGGATTGCCCGCATAGGCCGGGTCAAAATAAATTTCGCCGCCCACGTTGGGCACGCCGAAACAGTTGCCATAGTGGGCAATACCTGACACCACCCCGCTAAAAATGCGCCGCGTACGCGCATCTTGCAAATCGCCAAAGCGCAGCGCATTCAACACCGCAATCGGTCGCGCACCCATAGTGAAAATGTCGCGCAGAATGCCCCCAACCCCGGTCGCGGCCCCTTGAAACGGCTCGATCGCCGACGGGTGATTGTGAGATTCAATCTTAAAGGCCACCCGCAGACCATCCCCGGCATCAATCACACCGGCATTTTCACCCGGCCCTACCAGCACGCGATCGCCGGTGGTGGGAAACTGACCCAGCAGCGGTCGTGAGTTTTTGTAGCAGCAATGCTCTGACCACATCACCCCAAACATGCCCAACTCAGCCCGATTGGGGTGACGACCCAGTCGTCTGACAATCTCTTCGTACTCGTCGGGTTTGATGCCCTCTGAAGCAATCTCATCCGGGGAAAAAGGTGCAGCCATTCAGGGTATCCAACTTGAGAATCCGCCCTATTTTACCGTCCATTTCCAGGGTAAAAGCAGGTCTGCTAGCGACTCCCTGACGGGGTAGAACTCCCCCTGCATAAATGGGTCACACCAACCTTGACTTATCTGGACAATTAGTGTGATCACTCTCACTTTGTCGGGTGACAGAGATCCTTGGATAAAACTACTTAGTTGAACATACTGATATTGACTCAACTCTAGCCGAGTCATCTACAGGGAACACACACAGACCGACAGACACACGGGAGTCCTGTCGGTTTTTTATTGGGCACAAAACCTAGGACTGAAGACGCATTGAGCAATTTTATGCCCCTTCATACTCTCAGTATAGAAAAAATACTCGGTATCAGAACAGGTTTCCGTATCGACAGTAAGAACCCATAGGAAACCTTTTCAGAGATGGGGACGTCTGCTGCCATCTCAAGCGGCGATAGAGCAGGGAAGGACAACAGGCCGCGCTACATTGAACCATCCGTAAATGCCGTTGCTCAGCTGTGGGCTTGTACCAGCAGCCCATTAGCGCCGGTGACCGGCGCAGTCGCGACGCTGAAAATTCGTACGGTAAGTCGACAGCCTTAATGATCGTCGGGTGTGTCATCGCCTGTACGTGTTTAGCGTCCAGCTACTGCCGATCCCCCTCAATCCCCCTAAAGCCCTGCGGGCATGGCTGCGCGTAGAAAAAGGGGGAAACCCTTGCACAGCGGAAAATCTGACATAGCCCCTTTTTCAAGGGGGCGGCGACAGCGGGGGATACTAAA
>CALCPB010000605.1 GCA_937897665.1 uncultured Halomicronema sp.
ACCTACGGCTTTATGGTGTTCATCGTGCAAGACTTGCTCTGGCCCTTTACCGAACTGGGCGAGATTCTCGATGAATATCAGCGGGCAATGGCGTCCGTACGGCGAGTAATGAGCTTGCTCGATCGCCCTGTCGAGGTCTCCATCAATCAGGGGCACGAACTGCCTCAACCGACCTTAAAGGGTGCGATCGCCTGTCGGGAAATTACCTTTGCCTACCAATCGCGCCACCCGGTAATCCAACAGCTTTCCTTGCAGATTCCCGCTGGAACCACCATTGGCATGGCGGGGGTGACCGGCTCCGGCAAAAGCACCCTGGTGAAACTATTGCTGCGATTCTACACACCGCAGCAAGGGCAAATTTTGATCGATGGTCAAGATATTCAAACCTTTGATCTAGCCCATCTACGCCGCAGCATTGGCTGGGTGAGTCAAGACGTATTCTTGTTTCACGGCACGGTGGCGGAAAACATTGCCTATGGCAGCTTTGAGGCTAGCCAGGAGCAAATCATCCAAGCCGCAAAGTTGTCGGAGGCCCATGGGTTTATCCAACAGTTGCCCCAGGGCTACGACACAATTGTCGGCGAACGGGGGCAAAAACTCTCCGGTGGGCAGCGGCAGCGGTTGGCGATCGCCCGCGCCATTCTCAAAGACCCGCCGATTCTGGTCTTGGATGAAGCGACTTCAGCCGTCGATAACGAGACGGAAGCGGCCATTCAGCGATCGCTGGCCCAGATTACTCAAGGTAGAACCACGATCGCGATCGCCCATCGCCTCTCCACCATTCGCCAGGCGGACTGCATCTATGTGATGGATAAAGGGCAACTGGTCGAGTCTGGCACCCACGACCAACTGCTGCGCCATTCCGGCGTTTATGCTCAGCTCTGGCAGGTGCAATCCGGTGATTGGGTGCCTTTGCGGCAAGCCCCTTCCCGGCACCTTGAACCCGGCACCTGATTACCCTCTGCTATATCGGATCAACGCCAAATCCTTTTTCTGGAGCAACACATATAGGACGTCGCTGCAAAAACGTCACCCCACATTGAGACTGGGCCATATGGCGAAGCTATATATTCTGTCTAAAGCGCCATAAAACACCGCTGGGATCATGCAAGACAAAATCCCACATGCCCCAAGGTTGTTTGACAGTAGCGGTTACAGTTACCCCATATTTTTCAGTTACGCCAGATGACACGACCTGGTCATGCCATGCATGGATGTCTTCCACTAGCACATGCATCATGAAGTTATTCGCATGTTGAGGCTCGTAGAAATCCTGCAGCAAAAAACTACACTTACCATCGTGAAAATAGGCAGTCCCCTGGATGTCGGATGCCATCGTAAATCCTAAATCTTGGTAGAAGTTTTTCGACAGGGCAAAGTCTTTGGCCGGTACGAATGCCTTGATTTCGATGAGGTTTAAATTTTTCATAATCGGTCCCAAGAGGTTTGGTCAATTCAGCTAGGTAGCTGTTGCTGTCAAACAAAGTCACCTAAAAAAAAGAGCAGTCAAGCTCAATTGACTGCTCTACTACGGAGCGGAACGACGTTCGAGCAGGCTCATTACTGTAGGGCAGCCCACTCATCTGGATTGAGATTAGCGACGAGTTCAAACCCTTGACCATCGGTATCAAACACATTGTCATGGCTGATCGGCACCGTGTTTTGACCCTCTGTCGGTGTCGTTGTGCTGGCATCGACACAAGCGGTTACGGTTGTGCCCCCAACCGTCAGAAACCGTTCTATGGGTTTCGAGGCTCTTTTCATAACGCTTTGCTGAAAAACACCTACGACTAACAGGTGCACACCAGAGTAGCTTTAATGAGAAATGATGTCAACAAAATGTCCCACTGGAGTCATAAAAAATTGAGAATCAGCAAAAAAAACTACGCTGCATTGAGCAATTGTCATGTGCTTATTGCTTTTTGAGATTGAGAATTGTTCTCGCTAGCTCTCTGGCGTTATTCAACCCACTGGCGCATCAGGTTGGCCAGGCTTTTAGAGAGCAGAGCAAATTCATTGGTCTTGCCCGATTGAGTATAAAGCGATCGCCGCACCGTATCGAGGTCAAATAGCAGCTCTCGCTTGGCGGCATCACGAATCCAGCTCTGCACCCAGCCCACGGCTACCAGGCGAGTGCCTTGAGTGACTGGCTCAACGCGATGCAGGGTCGATGATGGGTAGATAATCGCCGTTCCGGCGGCTAGCTTGTAGCACTGTTCATCAGCTGCCCCTTCAACCACAAGTTCACCGCCGTCATAATCCTGAGGGTCAGAGAGAAACACCGTAAACGACACGTCAGAGCGTTGATTTCCCATCAGTGCATTATCCACATGGCGACCGTACTCCATGCCGGTGTCATAGCGACTCAACAAGAGCGAATGCACCTGCTTAGGGCGAACGGCGGCCTGAAATAGAGGATGTCGCGTCAAGGCTTGCCGCATCAGCTCGCGCACCTCTTTGGCCTCAGTGCCTTTAATTTGCTGGTTGTGTTTGACCTGTTTGGCGTACCAACCCGCCGTCAGTTTGCCATCGATAAATTCGGCAGTCGCCAATGTGGTCTGCACCTGGGACAGTTCATCGGCAGACAAGACATCTGGAATTTGAAAGATCATGGCCTATCGGGGACAGAGGAGAGCAAGGGAGCAAGGAGGCAGAGGTGAGTATGGGGGCAAGGGGGCAGAGAAGGGACCAAGGAGGCAAGGGGAGAATACGAGGCAGAGCGCG
>CALCPB010000606.1 GCA_937897665.1 uncultured Halomicronema sp.
TCAGCTCCCTGGGCAATGTTTTCTAGCATGACGATAGAGTTATCGACCACAATACCCACGCCGAGGGCCAGCCCCCCCAGGCTAAACACATTGAGTGACAGACCAAATACGCCGATGAGAATGATTGCCGTCAGCGCTGCTAAGGGAATCGCCAGCACAATAATCAAGGTT
The DNA here is from genome assembly GCA_937897665.1 of uncultured Halomicronema sp. Taxonomy (GTDB): domain Bacteria; phylum Cyanobacteriota; class Cyanobacteriia; order Phormidesmidales; family Phormidesmidaceae; genus Halomicronema. The sequence continues at coordinate 172 of CALCPB010000606.1, forward strand.
TGCCGCAGCGAACCGAGGAAAAAGAACACCGCGATCGCCGCCAAAGAAGCGCCAGTCAACCCAGCCACGGCGACGTTGCGAATGGAGTTTTGAATGAAGACCGACTCATCCAGCGTGACGTTCATCACCAAATCATCCGGAAAGAGGCCCGCCGCCTCTAATGCCGCCAACCGCTCGGTGATGACCTGCACCACCGCGACGGTATTGGCGTCAGGCTGCTTTTGCACGCTCACCTTGACCGCCGGAGCCTGATTCAACGAGACGTAAATGCGCTGCTCTTCGGTACCATCTACGACCTCGGCAAAGTTACGCAGGTAGACCTGTTGCGGGGCCTCAGCATTGCCTACTTCAAACTGCAGGTTGCGAATTTCATCGGCATCGCCAAAGCGCCCCACTACCCGCGTTAGCGTTTCGGCTTCGTCGCCGCGAATGCGCCCCCCCGAGGTATCTTGATTGCGCGCTTCGAGCGCTGCCAGCACGTCGACTAGGCCTAACCCCAACGCCTGCAAACGATTGGGATCAATGTTGACCTGCACCTCTTCTTGCAGACCGCCCGAGACATCGACGCTGGCCACACCGGGCAGAGTGTTGAGTTCCCGCGCCAACTCCTCATCGGCAAAAATTCGCAAGGCGCTATCGGGCAAAGACTCCGAGGTAAGCGCCATTTCATTCACGGGCAGCTGAGACGGGTCAAACTTAAACAGCCGGGGCTCGCCGACGTTATCCGGCAGATCGTCGCGGGTGCGGTTGAGGGTGGCGGTGGCATCGTTCAGCGCCTGGTCGATATCGCCGCCCGGTTCAAAAAACAGATCAACGCTGATGCGGCCCTCGCGCGTTTGCGAATAGATCTGCACCACCCCTTCCGTCGCGGCTAGTCCCTGCTCAAGGGGCCGAGTGATTTCGTCCACCGCTACCTCGGGGGAAACGCCCGGTGCATCCAAACGCAACCCAATGCGGGGATAGGTGATCGACGGCAGCAAATCGACCGGCAGCCGGGTGATAAAAAACAGTCCCATGACGATGACGGCGATCGCCAACATCAGCACGCCAATGTGACGGCGAATGGCAACAGTGGTGATGCTGGGGGAGGAGGGGG
>CALCPB010000607.1 GCA_937897665.1 uncultured Halomicronema sp.
ATGGCGATTGGGCCGTCTGGCAGCAACAGCAGCTTCAAGGGGAACGCCTGGAGACTCAATTGGCCTACTGGCAAGCGCAGTTGGGAGGCGAACTGGCCGTGCTGGAGTTGCCGACTGATCGCCCCCAGCCGGCGGTGCCGACCTACCAGGGCGCACAACATCCGATCGCGCTATCGGCGGAGCTATCAGCCGCCCTTAAAACCCTGAGTTCTCAATCAAACACAACGCTGTTTACCCTGTTGCTGACGGCATTTAAAGTCCTGCTGCATCGTTACAGCGACCAAGACGACATCGTGGTGGGCAGTGATGTGGCTAACCGCGATCGCCGCGAAACGGAAGGGCTAATCGGGCTGCTGGTGAATACCCTGGTGCTCCGCAGCGATCTCTCCGGGAATCCGCGATTTTGTGATCTGCTGGGGCAGGTGCGGGAGACGGTGCTGGGGGCATTGGCCCATCAGGACGTGCCGTTCGAAAAACTAGTGGAAGTGCTCAACCCCGATCGCCATTTGAGCCAAATGATGCCCCTGTTTCAGGTGAAGCTGGATTTGCAGCAGGCGCGGGTGCGGCCCTTAGAACTGACTGGCCTCACCCTGGAACGCTATCCTCTCCCAGAAAAGAGTACTAAATATGAACTGCGCCTCAACCTGCAGGATACGGAGACCGGGATTTCCGGGCAGGTAGAGTACAGCACCGACTTATTCGATGCCAGCACCGTCGCTCGCCTAGTCGAACATTTTCAAGTTTTGCTGACCGGCATTGTGGCTGATCCGGCCCAACGGTTGTCACAGCTGCCGTTGATGTCAGAAGCAGAGCGCCACACCCTCCTGATTGGCTGGAACCAGACCCAAAGCCCGATTCCCAATGACCGCTGCATTCATCACCTGTTTGAAGCCCAGGCCGAGCGCACCCCAACCGCCACTGCCCTGATTAGGGCGGAGCAGTGCCTCACCTATGGCGAGCTGAACGATCGCGCGAACCAACATGCCGCTCACCTGATCACCCTTGATGTCGGCCCCGAAATCCCGGTGGGAGTTTGCCTCAACCGCTCCGTCGAAATGGTGGTGAGCCTGCTGGCAGTGCTCAAAGCGGGCGGAGCCTATGTGCCCCTCGACCCGGCTTATCCCGCTGAGCGGCTCGCCTTTATTGTGGCCGATGCGAACATCTTGGTGCTGCTGACCGACAGCGAGTTGCCCTTTGACCAGGGCGATCGTGACTTGACCGTGGTGCATCCCGCCGCTGCCGAGGCCCCCGAATCCAGCCGAGTAGATCTTCCTTGCCCGACGCCCGACAGCCTGGCCTACGTGATTTATACGTCGGGTTCCACCGGACGGCCTAAAGGGGTAGCCATTGAGCACCGCCATACCGTCGCCATGCTGCACTGGGCGAAAGCGCAGTTTAGTCATGCGGAACTGGCCGGGGTACTGGCTTCCACCTCCATCTGTTTTGACCTGTCCGTCTTTGAGCTGTTTGTGCCGCTGAGTTGGGGCGGCTGCGTGATCCTGGCGGAGAACGCTCTGACCCTCCCCAAACTGCCTGCTGCCGAGGCGGTGACCTTGGTGAACACCGTCCCCAGCGTGCTAACCGAATTACTCAACCTGGGTGGCCTGCCCTCGTCGGTGCAAACCGTCAACCTGGCCGGAGAAGCCCTGCCCCCCGCTCTAGTTCACCAACTACAACAGCTGCCCCACAATCAGCACGTTTACAACCTCTACGGCCCCTCCGAAGACACCACCTATTCCACCGGGGCCGACGTCACTCACTTGGTGGCCAACGCTCCCCGCGTCCCCATCGGTCGCCCCATTGCCAACACTCAGGCGTACGTCTGCGATCGCCACGGCAATCCCGTCCCCATCGGCATCCCCGGCGAACTGTATCTCAGCGGTGCAGGTATCGCCCGAGGGTATTTACATCGCCCCAAACTGACGGCAGAACGGTTTGTGACGAATCCATTTCTCCAGGAAATAGGGAATAGGGAACAGGGAACTAGGGAACAGGAAGAACCCAGAACTCAATACCAAGACCCCAGAACTAAGAACCAAGAACCAGACCAAAACCCATCCACCCATCCACCCTCTTACTCTCCCACTCTTTACAAAACCGGCGATCGCGTCCGCTACCGACCGGACGGCATTCTCGAATTTCTGGGCCGCTTTGATCACCAGGTCAAGATTCGGGGCGTCCGCATTGAGACGGGCGAAATCGAAGCCGTTCTGACCGAGCACCCCATCGTTAGGGAAGCTGTCGTCATCGCCCCAGGAGAAGCGGGCGAGCGATCGCTCGTGGCCTATGTTGTGAAGGCAGAAAGGACTGAAAAACAGG
>CALCPB010000608.1 GCA_937897665.1 uncultured Halomicronema sp.
TCGTAGATCAATCTGAGCTTAATAAAGCCATGTCATATTGCCTGCAGCAGAAAGTCTTGACCAACGAAATAGCCCTGGCTTACCGCGAGCAGGGTGCGGGCAAGGCCGTGGTCATGCTGCATGGTTTAGCTGATCATGGCTTCGTGTGGCAGTCGCTGGCAGCACATTTGAGCGATCGCTACCGCTGCCTAGCGCCCGATTTGCGCGGTCACGGCAATAGCAGTAAACCACCCGAATCGGCCTACGATTCTCAGGTGCTCGCTGCTGACTTAGAAGGCTGGGCTGAGGCCCTTGGGCTCGATGCCGTGCAGGTGATTGCCCATTCTTGGGCGGCGAAGATTGCCTTACTGTGGGCGCAGCAGCAGCCTCACCGACTCCGCAGCTTGATTTTGGTCGATCCGTTTTTTGTCAATCGCCTGCCCGGCTGGTTTCGGCCCACCTTCCCCATCCTGTATCGCACCCTACCTTTTCTTAAAGTGATGGGGCCTTTTGCCAATGAGGATGCCGCTGTGGCAGTCGCTCAAGGACTGAAGCAGTATCGCGGCTGGAGCCCGCTGCAGCAGGCGGTTTTTCAAGAGGGGATGGAACAGCAGGCGGACGGCAGCTGGGGCAGCAAGTTTGCGATCGCGGCCCGCAATGGGGTGTTTGACGATGTGCTGCAGCGGGCGGGCCTGGCACAAATGGTCAAGACGCCGACCTGTCTGCTGCTACCCGAAAAAGGACTCAATCGCACCCGCTTTCAAATTAAGCCGTATCAGCAATATCTCCCGCAGTTATCAATACAGCGCCTGCCGGGCAATCACTGGCCTCATTTGGTGGAGCCAGAGGCCTTGAATCAAGCAGTAGCGGCGTTTCTCGCTACGCAGTCGTGAGCACGGGAGGCATCAGGGCCGGCTTTGGGGCGATCGCAATTCAATTGCCGTTTGGCAAGCCCCAAAATGTCTGTTATCAAAGTGATTTAGGACAGAGCCCGCGATGTCTTGTGGGTTGACCAGCCCCTGGTCGCTACACGGAGTTTTCCAGGTAGTGAACAATTATTGCCTGCGGTTTATGGTTGTTGCCGATCAAGATGGGCGGAATTGGCAACGGGTTTTTGCGCAGATATAACTTGGATAGGTTTTGCAATCCGCCAATGCTTTTTGGCAAGCTGCTTAACTGGTTATAACTAAAATCGCAGGTTGAAAGATTGCGTAGATGGCCAAATTTTTCCGGTAGCGCTTCTAGTTGATTCTCGCGAAGCGATAGATATGACAGATTTTTGAGTTGGCCAATAGATGCCGGCAAGCTACTAATTTGATTATTCTGAGCGCTGAGCCATGATAGGGCTTGTAACTCACCCATCTCTTCAGGAAAGTGGGTCAGACAATTGTGGGCAAGGTTCAGGCGAGATAGAGCTTTTAACTTGCCAATTTCTGGAGGCAAGCTGCTGAGCTGGTTACAGTGCTTTATTTCGAGCTCTGATAGCTTGGTCAACTGGCCGATTTCTGCGGGCAAATGGCTGATCTTGACATGGCTTAAGATAAGTTGTGATAAATCTTTGAGCTGGCCAATTTCTGGGGGCAGGTTGCGGAGAGGGGTATGGCTGATTGAGAGACGTCTCAAATTCTGAAGCTGGCCAATTTCAGCGGCCAAACAATTTAGCGTTTCGCAGCACTCTAGATCGAGACTTAATAGCCCTTCAAGTTCGTAAAATGCTGCAGGTAGATGACTCAAGAGAGGAGTCGTGACATGGATAGTGCTTAGATTTTTGAGTTGGCCGATTTCATCAGGAATCTCCTGCAGACTGTGAGCTGATAAACTCAGCGTCGATAAATTCTGAAGCTGGCCAATTTCGGCAGGTAAGCATTTTAGATCTGACGTGTACAGTTCAAATGTTGATAGATTTTTCAGCTGGCCAATTTCTGGGGGTAAATAACTCAGTTCACCTGCAGAAAGATGAAGCTCTGACAGATTTTCCAACTGACCAATTTCTTTGGGCAAATGGCTCAGCTTATCGGTAAAAAGATGAAGCTCTGACAGATTTTTTAACTGGCCAATTTCGGCGGGTAGGTGGCTCAGCTGACGTACATTGAGTCTCAATTTTGACAGATGGTGCAGTTGGCCGATTGCGGCGGGCAAGCTGTGTAGCTCATCCGATCGCAGATCGAGAACCTTCAGATTCTTAAGTTGGCCGATTTCAGGCGGAAGCGTTTGCAGCGCATTATGACCACAAAGATTCTGAATAATGAGTGTCTCCAGGTGAGTTAACTGACCAATCTCGGGTGGGAGTTCGGTCAGCTGGTCTGATGGGTCTGATGAGATGTTGCTTTCTGTTAGATCCAGGGTGGTGGCGCCTTCTTGGGCGGCCTTGGCAATAACCTGCAGCAGTTCATCCCGTGTCATTGCTAAAGGGCCTCACTGGGTGATGAAGTTGCCTGCAGGCTAGCACTTGCCGCCGCGACATTGCCGCGTCAGGCGATATCGCGGATACCTTGTCCCATAAGGGGCGATCGCCATATCTTCCCCACACCCCGGCGATTTAGCTAATGAGACTGTTGTGCAGCCAACCCACGGCATTAGCCGACTGATCAGGCATTCACGCAGCTTAATACTGACGCATGAACGTTGGGGTCTACGCTGTTCTTCGGCTAACTTAGCCGCACAATAGGCTCATGCTGCGATCTCATTGCTGGGTCAATGTGGGACGACCTTTCAAATGTGGTTTTTGCTATTTAGCAGGGAGTTGACAGCATTAACCAATGAACGACTGCAATAACCGGGCTCAAGGAGTTGACGTGGATTTCAGCACCGACGCTGACGAGAGCTCCGGTGCAACCGGTTGTTATGCTCGGCGTATGTCGGCGTTCAGACTGGACATGGTGTCGTATTCTGCAACAAAGTTCTTGTGCCCAGCTTTGCCGTATATCTGAATGACAGAATCGCGAAACTCCTCCGGATCTTCACCATATGTCACGCCGAGCGTCACATCGT
>CALCPB010000609.1 GCA_937897665.1 uncultured Halomicronema sp.
GCATCGGTGGGGCCATGATAGTCACTGCCGCCGGTCATCAACAAGTCGTACTCATCACACAGGTCTTCGAGCTTACGGACGTCGCTGGGGCTGTGGGTGGGGTGATAGACCTCAATGCCCATGAGACCGGCAGCCACTAGCTCCGGCAGCACCGACTTGACCGTTCCGCCGCGAAAGAGATGAGGATGTGCCCACACGGGCACCGCCCCGCAGCTGAGCAAGAGCTGAATACCCTCAGTGGCCAAAAACTTGTCGTACTGCACATAGGCCGGGCCACCTTCACCAATCCAGCGAGTAAAAGCTTCTTGAGGATGGGTGATATGTCCAGCTTGGACGAGGGCCTGGGCAATGTGGGGACGCCCCGGTGCCATGTCACCGGGCATTGACGGCAGCTCAATCGGATAGCCCAACGCGGCCAGCTTGTCGGCCATCGCTTGCGATCGCCGGTGGCGACCTTGAATGCGCGCTTGCAAAGGCTTATCCAACTGGGCGCGGTCAGGGTAGTAGCCCAAAATGTGCAGCGATCGCTCGCGATGCACAGTGCTGAGTTCCAGGCCGGGCACAATCTCCAGCTGGTCACCCGCTGCGGCGATCGCGTGATCCCAACCGGCCAGGGTGTCGTGGTCGGTAATTGCCAGGGCTTTGACCCCTGCGGCGATCGCCGCCTCGACCAGCGCTGCGGGGGTTAAAGTCCCGTCTGAGCAGGTGGTGTGGCAGTGGAGTTCTAGCATTCGGTATCGGCCCCTAGGTTGGTAAAGACTTCTTCCACAATCGATTTGGCTTTGCGATCGAGCACCAGCCAATCGACATCGTTAATCTCGCGATCAATCAGGGACTGATCAATTGTGACCGCTTCCTCGGTGGCAACCGGATACTGCTCAAAACAGACGCAGTAGCACAGTTCCCAGACGTCTACGATGCGCACCTGTTCGTCGTGAGTCAAATGCAGCTCATAGCCCGGAAACGGTTGTGGTAGCTGGGCCAGCTCGTCACGAATCTCGTCAGCCGCCTCGGGGGTGGCGCTGCTGAGCTGAGCCTGCAGCGCTTTAAACCGATGCAGGACGGTTTCGGCCATGCCCTCAGGCCAGAGTTGGGTTTCGTGATAGGTGCCCTGCCAATCAGAGCTGTCGAGTTGCTTGCGAATATTGTCGATGATGCGAATGAGGGCGGGCTGCATCAGCTGATCGGCTAACTGTCGAACTTGAGGATGGGCAAATTTCAGCATCATCAATTTAGCGGGGGGTCTTTCCAGCTTACCGATAAAATTCAGCGGTACGCTGCAGCCCTACCGCTTGATCGGTTCACTCCAACTGTAGATGTAAGGCCCGGAGCTGGGTTCTGAGGCTGTCGAGCAAGGGGAGTTGAGCTTTGAGCATGTGGCGTTTGGCGGCGGCAGGTAAAAACCAGGCAGCGCGATCGACCTCTGGAAATTCTTGCATCTGGCCAGATTTGGGTGGCCACTCCATCGTGAATTTGTTGCTAAACACCTGGGTCGGGTCACAGTCGCCTTCAAAGGCCCAGGCCTTGACCCGCTTGCTCGACTGTTTAATTTCCGGCAACTCTAAAAACGGCGCTTGGGGAATCAGGCTGGTTTCTTCGGTAAACTCACGACAGGCAGTATGGAACAAATCTTCTCCGGCTTCGACCAGACCTTTAGGAATCGTCCAAACGCCGAGGTCGCGCTTGCGCCAAAAGGGGCCGCCAGGATGCACCAGCAACACTTCCAGTGTCTGGGAGCGTAGACGATACATCAAAAGACCGGCACTCTGTTTGGCCATGGGGTGAAAAATTTAGGTGAAACCGGTTCCTAAGCGATCGCTGCACAGGAACTTTGCAGACCAATATAGTGAAGCCAATGAATCCTTGTCGTTACTCGCCCGACAATTTCTGACCGAGCCAAACGGGATGTGTCCATTGGCGCACACACATCGGCGTCAAGCGGAGTAAACGGTGATGTTCAATTGGCCTCAAAAAGCGGTGGAAAATCTATCGTTGATTTTTCCCCACGCCACCTTCTATAAACCCACCAATGCCACTGTCGTGGCTTTAACCATCGACGATGTGCCCATTCCTGGAGAATCGGCCCCTTGCTCGACCCGATGGATTCTTGATGCGATCGCGACCCATAACCAGAGTGTATCGAATCCCGATGAGAACGCTCGAGCAACTTTTTTTGTCATCGGCAGTCACCTCAACCAAGATTTTGAGCTATTGCCCGATATGGTCGCTCAAGGTCATGAGGTCGCCAATCACGGCTTCGTCGATACCTGGCCCGCCCTGCAGTCGACTGCTCAGTTTGAGGCCCAATTCCAGGCCACGCACCAGCGCTTGCAGGAGCACCTGCCCGCTCACCCCATTCGCTGGTATCGCCCTGGTCGGGCCCTCTACACCCCCCAAATGTGGGAAGTCCTCAAACGGGCGTCCGGCTACGAAGCAAGCTTTGCCCTCGCATCGATGCTGCCGTTAGACACGTTAGCTCGCACAGCTGAGCCCGCTTTTACTGCTCAATATGTCGCTCAGCATGTTTTTCCGGGGGCGATTTTGCTGCTGCATGGAGGCTCTGTGGCGCGATCGCAAAACACTGCCGCCGCGCTGCGGCTGATTTTGCCTAAGCTGCGATCGCAGGGCTATCGCGTCACGACCCTGAGCGACCTCTGGCAACTGCCGACAAAAGTGGCTACCCCCAATTCATTCACTCCCAAGTGCAAAGACTAGGGCGGCCAGCGGTCAGGGCTGCGCACCGTCAGCATTTGACCAGCGCTTGGCAGGAGTGGGGAGAGCCAGCCGTACCCAAAGCCTCTCAATTGCCGGGCTGTGGCACCGCTGAGTACTGACAGCAACATGTTCGTTCTAAGAATGTGCTTGAAGTGCCCCGGCCTTGCGATTGCCCAGAGATTGCCCTAACCTTCTCTTAATCTGTTGTGAGGTTTCCCTGACGTGGCGATCGCGGCGGCCTGAATTTGGGAACCGCCAAAATCCTTAAGCGTTTCTCAGGAAAATCTCAGGTAATCAAGGTTAATTGACTTCAGGTGTCTCCGCGAGTCACTCTGCCCAGTCTTCATGTTTTAAGACAGTCCATTTCCAAAACTGAGGGGAAAATCCTAATGAATGCAAAATATTTTGGTGCGCTGGCTATTGCGGCAACCTTAACGGTCGGCACTGTGGGTTGCGCGACGGGCAGCGATCCCTGCGCGGGTACGACTGATACCGAAACTGTTGATCCTTGCGCCGCTGACCCCTGTGCCGCCGACCCTTGCGCTGCTGACCCC
>CALCPB010000610.1 GCA_937897665.1 uncultured Halomicronema sp.
CTCGACCTTTCAGGACGTATTTGTCGATCTGCCCTCCATGCATGCCAACCGCAACATCGTCGAGCGGAACCAACTGTGTTACGTCGACTTTACCCGCGCCGCTAAGCGGTTGTTTATTTACCCCTAACGCTCGTTTTACCCAAGGTTGATCACTGCCGCAGGAGCCGTTGTGACCGCTGGGCATCGATGACCCGTGTGAGCGATCGCCGCCAGGTTCAACGAGCGAACGGCTCAGATCCTCGAGAGCAATCGGTCAACCCGAGTTACCAAAACACCGCAAAAAACGCGATGACGCCTGGTATCACGTGAATATACGGCTTTAACAGCCTGATCTGGCTGGGCACTTTAGATCATGCAGGTCGCAAGCAAAAGAGCTGGTTATGCCCAAAACGATATCAATCCGCAGCCGTATTTCGGGTGGCTATGCAATTGTGTTGGCAATCTCTTTTACGGGCACCACAGCTGGTCTCATTGTGGGTCATTTGGCCTATGAGCGCTCTTTTAAGTCCTCTCAAGCAGCGACCGCAGAACGCAAGCTTATTGATGACATTCAAACTCAAATTTTGTATCACCGGCCTAATCGCCAGTTAGGCCCCTACATTGAAGAGCCGGCGCAGTTTCAGCAGCAGGGGCAGCTGATGCTCAATCGGCTAGAAAATCTTCAACAGACTTTGCAAACTCACAAAAAACTGCATGCCAATACAGAACAGCACCATGAGATCATCACGGAGCTAGAGATCGCGATGGCAGCAGAGACCGCTGAAGCTTCCACCCACACTGCTCACAGTGACGCTTTACAGCATGCCAAGCATACCCATCGTGGCCCAGAGGCCTATCTCAATCATACGCATCCTTTGCTGACTAACTTCGCCCCCACTGTCGAGGACCTATATATCGAGACAGAGCAGCTCCTGAATGAGATCAACGACTTGGGCACAACGCCGCAAGCGGTGGCTCAGGCCCGTCAAAAACTGCTGGCACTGACCCAGGGGGAAACCTTTGCCAACTTTATTGGTTTCGCCGATCAGCTGGCACTGGCAAGAAACCACATATCTCGCCAAGAGGAAGCCGCCGCAACCGTTCAAAGACAGGCAGCAGTCTTGCAAGCGCTCATCATCCTAGGCAGTGCAGGACTATCGGTGTTAATCGCGATGGCCGTTGCTTTGTATGGTAGTCGCACCATTACTCGCCCCCTCATGGCAGTCACTGACGTCGCTAGCCGCGTCACGACAGAAAACGACTTTAGTTTGCAGGCACCAGTCGACCGCTTAGATGAGGTGGGTCAGCTCGCCAGCTCTCTGAACTTGCTCATTCAGCAGGTGCAGCAGCTCTTGAGCCAAGTGGAGCAGCGAAACACTGATTTGTCGGCGGCGTTGACGCAGGTGGAAGAACAGCAAATTCAGCTGATTCAATCAGAAAAAATGTCAAGCCTGGGTCAGCTCGTGGCGGGAGTGGCCCATGAAATCAACAATCCGTTGAACTTTATTCATGGCAATCTGGCCCATGTGAGAACGCATATCGAAGACGTCATGCTGATCATCCGTGAGCTAGAAACCCGACATCCCGACGTGATCGCAGAACTTGAACAAACCGATGAAGACGTTGATCTCGCCTTCATTCAAGCGGATCTGGGTAAGATTCTCAGCTCAATGCGCGTCGGCACCGATCGCATTCGTCAGATTGTGCTGTCGCTGCGCAACTTTTCGCGCTTGGACGAGGCCGAGTGCAAAACCGTTGATCTCCATGAAGGGCTGGAAAGCTCGCTGATGATTTTGCAGCATCGCCTCAAGGCCAAGCCTGATCGCCCGGCTATTACGGTCAATCGCCACTACGGTAAGCTCCCCCCAGTGCAGTGCTATCCGGGACAGCTCAATCAAGTAGTGCTGAATATTTTGACCAACGCGATCGACGCCCTGGACGAACGCCATCACGCTGATGCCAATCAAGCCTCCTTGACCATCACCCTCACCACCCGCGAATGGCAACCGAGCTGGGTTGAAATCGCGATCGCAGATACCGGTGGTGGCATGACAGAAGATACCCAAGACCAGCTGTTCAACGCTTTTTTCACCACTAAGCCCGTCGGTATCGGCACCGGTATTGGCATGTCGATTAGCCATAAAATCATCACCGAGATTCACCACGGCATGATCGACTGCACCTCGACCCTGGGCGTCGGGACAGAATTCTTCATTCGCATTCCAGTCAAGCCCCCAGCCGAGTCGCCTCAGGTGACCGAATTGAGCCGGGCCGCCAGGGGGAGCGAGTCTTTGTTGGCTCAATAAACCACTGGTAACGAGATCGCAAACCGTCTGTAAATTCAGAAGAACGGTATCAATCCGTAGGCAATCAGCTTCTCAGCTGCCCAATGCTTTGAGTATCAGCAACTACAGAACTGCTGAGACGAATGCGCCCTTAATAAAAGTGGCCCTAAACCTGCGATATCGCCTGTGACCCGTTTAGCGTCCCAAGATTTGGATGTCGCTCGGCTTTTGTTTGACCTGAAGCGGTGCGGCGAGCTGGTGAATCGGTTTACAGGGTGGCTCCAGGCGGACGCGATCGCGGCCTGCGTCACCGATGAACTGGTCGAAACCTTTGGCTGTGCGTTTGCCCGCCTTTGGCTGGTCGAAGCGGATCGCAGCGCCCTGCGACTGATGGCCTCTTCGGGGCTCTATACCCGGCTCGATGGCTCGTTTGCCCGCGTGCCGATGGGCTCCTTCAAGGTGGGCAAAATCGCCCAGCACTGCATTCCCTTTCTCAGCAACTGCCTGGCCGATGAAGTCTGGGTCAAAGATCGGAGCTGGGCGATCGAACAGCGCATTCAGGGATTTGCCGGTCTACCACTGATGGCTCAGGGACAAGCGATTGGCGTGCTGGCCGTGTTTAGTCACGAGCCGATGGGACCCGAATTTTTAGAAGTGCTGCAAATGCTGAGCCTGTCGGTGACCGGTGCTCTGGCCAGTGCCGTCAACCATCAGGCTGCCCTCTCAAGCCAGGAAAAAGCCGCCGACTCAACCACCCTGTCAGAACAGCTGGGCAATTTGTTAGGGCGACAAAAGCTGCGCCTGCTCGGCACCGAGCAGGCCCTGCCGCCCGCGCTGACGCAGCTCCTCTTAAAGCTCGGCCACCAACTGACCCAGTTATCTTGCCAATACTGTCGTCTAGTTTACGAGACCGATGCCGTGATTTTAGAAGCCATGCTGGTGGATGCCCGGTCAGGCTTAGCGGCTCAGCTTCAAGAAATCACCCACAGCGCTCAGCTGAGCGGCGGCACCCTGCAGATGCAGTCAGACGCCAACCAGGCCATCGCTCAGGTGCGATTGCAGCTGCCGCTACAGCTGCCGGCTTTGGTATGCCCCCGCCCCACGCCCCGGGCAGAGAGAGGACGGGAGGTGCGTCAGCGACAGGGCGCAGGGATACGCGGTAGCGACAGTGACAAACACGACG
>CALCPB010000611.1 GCA_937897665.1 uncultured Halomicronema sp.
GTGGTGCAAAAATAGCGTCCCCAATTTCAGCGGCTGAGCCATGCCAACCCCCTGCCGAAAGCTGTCTTATGATTTAACCTTAGCGCCCTCAGCAAACGGGCCATGAGGACTAGGCCATCATGGTGTGCTATTGCGGCGGTCTGACCGCGTCATTAGTTAAGCAAGCAGCATTTGACGATAGGCCTCCTGTTAGCCTCATGCAGTCAACCCTTTACAATGGGGGGAAACAACGCAGCCTTACCGGCAGGCTCGCAAACTGTAACGTTGTTCATTTACCGAGGCAATTGTGACTGCATCGCCAACGGCCCAATCAACTTCCTTGCAGCCTAGCTACAACATTGCCATTGTGTTGAGCATTGGTGGAATCGTCGGCGCCCTCTTAGCACTAGTAACGTGGGGGCCTGTGCCAGCTTGTCTAGCGGGCAGCGTTTTGATATTTGGCTTGTTTTTGCTCTATCAAACGACGACCCTCCGATTGATCTTTACGGCAACAGATTTAGATATCTATCGAGGTGATACGCGGATTCGACGTTTCCCTTATGAGGAATGGGAAGTCTGGGACATTTTCTGGCCGCCCGTACCGACCCTGTTCTATTTTCGAGAAATCAACAGCATCCACTTTCTACCGATTTTGTTTAATCCGCAGGAGTTGCGATCGCAACTTGAGCAGCATGTCCCGCTTCCAGCTGAGCAGTGAAGTTGCGCTGTCGCGATCGGACGTTGGTTTTTGCTCTGAACAAACTGATTTATCCTTGATATCGCCTGTCTGAGATTACTGACCTATGCCTGCTGATGAATCGCCCTATTCCAGTACGCCTGCCGGTGCCGCTAACACCCCTTTAAGTTCAGCCACGACCGCCAATGCCAACAGCACAGAGAGCAAAGTGCAGGCCGATTTGGCTCGTATGGTGCGGGAGGCCGCTAGCGACTTAGAACGCAAAAAGCGCTCTTTAGAACTAGAGATCGAAAAGTTGGAACGTCGCCGCGATCGCATCAATGCAGAAATGAAAACGTCGTTTGCCGGCGCTTCTCAAGATCTCGCGGTGCGCGTTCAAAGTTTTAAGGAGTATTTAGTCGGCAGTTTGCAAGATTTGGCCACCTCCGCCGAACAGTTACAACTCGCCCCTGCAGAAACGCCCTCGGTTCGCCGCAATGCGGCGACTCAGACGCCGCCATTACCTGAGCCAGAAGCGCCCGCTCAGTCACCGGCGCCAGCAGCGACGTCCCAGTACCTCCGAGACACGGAACGCATTCAGAGCCTGCTTGATCAGTATCGTCTGCGGCCTGACTACTACGGCCCCGTGTGGCAGTTGAGGCGCACCTTTGAACCGATTCATGCTGATCGGGTCGCCAATTGGTGCTTGGCTCAGGGCGGACGGGGTGCGGTCAAAACCTTAAACAGCCGCCTGCAAAACGTCTTGGTTGCGTCAGCGGCAATCTCGCTTTTGCACACGATGCATGGCGATCGCCTGCGGGTTTTAGTGCTGGCGAATAGTCCTGAGCGGTTGGGTGATTGGCGTCGCGGCTTCCAAGATTGTTTAGGCGTTTCACGGGGTGACTTTGGCACCCGCAGTGGCATTATGCTGTTTGAATCGTCAGAACCGATGGCCCAACGTGCCGAACGTTTACTCGAAAACAACTACCTGCCGCTGATTATCATCGATGAGTCAGAAGGCAAAATTGCCTTATCGATTCTGCAATTTCCGCTGTGGCTGGCGATCGCCCCTGACCCAGCCAATCCAACCTCTGAATACTACGAGTTTGCCTGACCACTAGTGTTTTCAGCCCCCAACAGGCTGGAGATTGGCCTAACATTTCAAGCTAGACAAAATAGTTCACACTCATCAGCAATCGCGGCGGGCTCGCTGGTCTCGCCGATATTGACGATATTCTCGGTGTTCAACATAGCGTTTTAACTGCCGCGCCATGCGCCGCATGCCTTGCTTCTCATCTTGGCGAATAAAGGGCAGAAAAATATTCGACAATGTTCCCCTAAACCTTTCTTGGTGGGTGTACAGGGTACGGGTGGGACTCAGATCTTGCATTTCAAAAGAGTGCTCGCTCTTAAACCCCGGCATCCTAGCCACCCAACGCAGACAAACGTGAGGCTGCACTAGCGTGATCAGCGGTTCGAAGTCAGTCGACTCATCGTCTTCTAAGCGGCGAATTGACAAAAAAATCTCACGGCCTTGATGAATGGCTAAAGCGGGATCGCCATCAAACAAAAAAGTGTTCCAACGCCGCCACTCGTCTTTGCGCATCAGCGCCTCCCAAATAAGCGAGCGCGGGGCATTAATTTCAATCTCAGTACGCAGTGTGGGCATCGGATTAGCAGACGATCTTCCTTAATAGGCCGATAACAGACATTGAGCCAGCTTTGGTTAAAGAGCACTGACCGGTGGGTTGAATCAGATTCCTTGCTGGAAATCTTTGCAGCCGCAGCCTTGAGATCGGCAGAGCGGGAAGACTAATGCTCAGAAAATTTGTCGTTAGCAGCAAGCTACAGACACCCAATGCCGATTTTCCAACTCCCCCATGCCGGGCTTGCCAACACGCAGGTCAGCATTCCTCTACTTTAATCAGTCTCATCAGTTTCCTCATCCCAAATCGACATACCATTCTCTTACAGTTTGCCTTGCAGCCGGAACGCCCTACCACTCTGCCCCTTCGATCTATCACAGGAAATTTCATGGTTCAACTCACGCCCAACGCTAGCTACGGTCTGACCCTCCGCCTCAAACTACCCAACCAGACCGGTATGCTAGCTCAAGTTACCCAAGCGATCGCCGCCGCTGGGGGCAACCTCGAAGATATCCGCCTGCTAGAAAGGACGCGTCAATTCGTGGTTCGAGAAATCACCGTGGATGCGGCCAGCAGTGACCAAGCTGAAAACATTTTGGCTAACGTCAAAAATCTGGATCAAATGCAGGTGCTGCAGGCCAACGATCGCACGTTTAAGCTCCATGAAGGCGGCAAAATTGAGGTCACCAGCCGCGTTGACGTCCGCAATCAAGATGATCTGGCGAAGGACTACACTCCAGGGGTCGGACGCGTCTGCCAGGCGATCGCTGCGGCACCGGAGCGGGTATATGACCTCACCGTGAAACAAAACATGGTAGCGATCGTCACCGACGGGAGTGCTGTGCTGGGGCTGGGTAATTTGGGACCAGAAGGCGCCCTTCCTGTAATGGAAGGCAAAGCACTATTGTTCAAAGAATTTGCGGGCATTGATGCCTTTCCAGTATGCCTGGCCACGCAGAATACCGACGAAATCATCGAAACCGTCAAGCGGATTGCCCCTGTCTTTGGCGGTATCAATTTGGAAGATATTAGCGCCCCCCGCTGCTTTGAGATTGAGACACGACTCAAACAAGAACTCGATATTCCCGTCTTCCATGATGATCAGCACGGTACCGCAATTGTGGTGCTGGCAGCGCTAACAAACGCTCTCAAACTTGTGGGCAAATCCTTTGCAGAAATTCGGATTGTGATCAATGGCGCGGGGGCTGCAGGCGTCGCGATCGCTCTGCTATTAAAACGGGCAGGCGCTCAGACCATTCTGATGTGTGACTCCAAGGGCATCATCGCCCGAGATCGCACTGACCTGAATGCCCAAAAGCAGCAATTTGTCGTGGCCGAGTCCGGCACGTTGGCCGACGCCATGCAGCAGGCCGATGTCTTTCTAGGCGTTAGCGCACCCGGTGTCGTGTCAGTAGAGATGGTGAAATCGATGGCGGCTGATCCAATTGTGTTGGCAATGGCGAACCCCATCCCCGAAATTCAACCGGAGCTCGTGTCGGACCTCGTCGCCGTCATGGCGACGGGCCGCAGTGATTACCCCAACCAAATCAATAACGTTCTCGCTTTTCCAGGTATACTGCGCGGTGCGCTAGATTGCCGCGCCAAATCCATGACAACCCTCATGTTCTTAGAAGCTGCCAGGGCAATCGCCGCCCTCGTTAGCCCAGACAAACTCAGCGCTGAGCACATTATTCCGTCAGTCTTTGATCCCCGCGTGGCGATCGCGGTCTCGACGGCTGTACAACAAGCCGCCCGCCAAGAAGGCGTTGCTCGTATTTGATCTCCCTGAGTGGAAGTGTTGACGCACTATCCCCCCGGTAAGATGAAGAAAATGGTTAGGAGCAGTCTGTATGTTGGACGAGCAAGCTAAAAAGACGCTATTGCGGAAAATCCCCCATGGCCTCTACATCTGTGGCGTGCGTAATGGTGAAGAGTTAAATGGTTTTACCGCCAGTTGGGTCATGCAGGCGTCGTTTCAGCCACCGCTACTGGTGAACTGTGTAAAAAACGATTCCGGCTCCCACACAATGGTGAAACAAAGTGGTGTCTTTGCTCTGAGCTTCTTGGAAGCAGGTCAAAAAGACATGGCTCAGAACTTCTTCAAACCCCAACGTCGGGTAGGCAACAAATTTGAAGATATCGAATTTTACGAAGCGCCGGAAACCGGCTGTCCCGTTATTAAAGACACCCTGGGCTATGTAGAATGTCGAGTTGTCGGCAGTGTTGAGCATGGCGACCATACGGTTTTTGTCGGTGAAGTCGTTGGGGCCGCTGTGCATTGCGAGGGTGAGCCATTGCTGCTAGAAAGTACCGGCTGGAATTACGGTGGCTAAGCAGCGGGTTCACTAAAGCGCTCTGAAATCATGCCAGCTTTGCTAATTCCTTTTGATTGGCAGCTTGGCTGTAAAGCATCAATCTTGAACCGCTCAAATACACATAATAAAACAGCGCCCTCCCCTTGGGGAGAGCGCTGTTTCAAACGAAGCTCAGCGAGGCTGAACTGCTTCGAGACTAGCCGATGATTTCGGGAGCCTCAGCAGAAGCCAAGTCGAGGGGGAAGTTGTGAGCATTACGCTCGTGCATCACTTCCATACCCAGGTTGGCCCGGTTGATCACATCAGCCCAGGTGCCAATCACACGACCCTGAGAGTCGAGGACAGACTGGTTGAAGTTGAAACCGTTCAGGTTGAACGCCATCGTGCTGATGCCCAATGCCGTGAACCAGATGCCAATCACCGGCCATGCACCCAAGAAGAAGTGCAAGGAACGGCTGTTGTTGAACGACGCGTATTGGAAGATCAAACGACCGAAGTAGCCGTG
>CALCPB010000612.1 GCA_937897665.1 uncultured Halomicronema sp.
CGGCGATACAGACTCGTGATGCCCTCTCAGACCAGTTAGAGTCGTCTGTTGAAAAAATCGATCTTGCCGATATTGGCCCCTCTGATTGGGAGCGTTTGTGTGTGCTGGCACCCTACTCGACGAACGAGTCCGCCATCTCCCAGTTAGGATTCGATTGGGATGCTGAAGGCTACACGGGCATCGAGCAGCGTGATGATGTCTATATCCTCGTTTATGCCAATCAGGAAAACGTAATTTCCCATGTCGAAATGCCGCGTCAACCGCGAGAACTACTTAATTCATCTATTTCGTGTTTGGAGCGATCGGACAGCACGATTTTGTGGGCAGTTGTTGATGGAGGGGTGGTTGTTGAAAATTAGAGCCATGGAGAAGGCTAACTGAGCACGGAGTGGACATTGTTATCCGCTTGGTTGAAGAGCACGGCCTCATGACTGTATTGGAAAATCGCAGGTGAGGAATAGCTGCTATCTGATGACGATGCTGATCGGCTGTTTTAGCATTAGTTAGGTTTGGGCAATATCCCATCCATCACTGGAAATCGAGTATTTTACATACATAGTTCGGAGCAACAAGTGACAAAGAATGATTTCTTCGGATGAAATTTATAAGGCTTTTCCAAGAGGGACAAAATTAACCGTTATCGTTAAAATTCATGCGCCTTTTTGAGTTTTTGTTCAAATTCCTGGAGTCGAGATCTCAGCAATTATTGAACGACCTGCCTTAAAGTTTCCAGATGAATACCCTCAAATTGGAACTGAGCTTGAAGCTTTTGTTCTCTATTTCCGAGATCCTAAAAGTCCTAATTTTCAAAGACAACTTCGCTTGAGTCTTGACCCAGTTATACTCGCTAACCTAGATTTGCTTGAGCCTACCGATAATTGATGCAATCATCGTTCTCATAGTGCATGTTGACGAGAAGCAAACGCATTATTCATGGCGAATTAGGCTTAGGCGTTCTAGGTCGAGATATTGTTCAGGGCTAATGTAGTAGGGAACAGCAATCATGGCATTGGAGAGCGATCAAACGATCTCTGATTGCCATACATGGTCGGGATAGGAGGCATGAAAATACCAGCTTTATGGTGTGTTAGCTCGTCTTCGATCGCACCGGATACAGCGGCTCCTGGCCGTTAAGTTGCCAGAGACTGATACACAATGCGGTAGCGATCGCCAGCCATACAGCAGACGGCAAAATGATCCAACCCGCCAGCGGCAAAGTTTGAAAGTAAGCGATCGTTACGACGATCACCGAGAGCAGCGGCCCAACAATCACCATCGGCACAGCAGCCCCCAAACGCCCTTCCACCGTGAAAATCGTATTCCAGGTATCACCTAGGCTGAGATGCCCGACAAAAAGTATCAAAGGCAGGCACAAACTGGTTTGCCCACAGGCCGACCAGATCAAATAGGCCGACGCTACTCGCAGCACGGCAATGCTCATCCACACAATGGGAAAAGCCAGCGGTGGCGGTGCCCATCCGGGGCGCTGGATTGATTGATAGCGACCATTGCTGCGTGTATTGTCTAACAGTGAAAAGAAGCGAGAACGCAGAGTAATAAAGGCGAAAAACGCACAAACGATCGCCGTCAGTGCCCAATGCGGTAAGGCGGCTGTATAAACGCGACTCAACACGACATCCATGAGCCAGAGCAGCCCTGTCATCGCAGCAGTTTGGGCGATCGTGGCTCCCAGATATTGCAGCGTGGCTGTCTGATCCCATTGGGGATTTTCTAGATCCGTTGAGACGGTCGTATCGCGGGCGGCTTTCACCCCCATCACGGCATTTACTCCGCTTTTGACCAGATTGTTGTTATCCATCAGCGCTAAAAATGGTGATTGACAATGATCGAATAGAACGCTCGCGGTATGACAACTCTACCCCGATCTTCAGCCGTCGAGGTCCTTTACCTTACGGGAAAAAAGTGGATAGCAGTACCTGTTTGATTGACTGCCCAAAAATTCGATGTGACGGGATAGGGGATGTCAGTTCGCGTGGATGCTCTCCAATGAGTGCGTGAGCGAGTTGCTTGTCGGTTGGCTAACTAAAAAGCATCCAGGGATACATAGAAGGCTCTGACAACTGCCTACACTCCCCTTGGTGTGATGGACTTAAATTTCATGAAATCGATTGTTTTTTCGACCCTGGCGATCGCTGGTCTGGCAGTGGCGGCAACTCCACTCGCTGCTGATGATCATGTCTCGCCCAACGGCGTTGTCACCTTGACGCCCGAAGGCGGCATCGTACCCACTGCGACCTGGAGCCTAGGTACACGAGCGGGAGACTTTGTTTTCGTTGCTGGTATGCGCGGCATTGATCCCGAAACCAATACTCTGGTGCCCGATGCCGAAGGTCGGGTTCGACAGGCGTTTATGAACATGCAGCTCATTGCCGAATCAGAAGGGGCGACTCTGCAGGATGCGGTACGGCTGGTGGTGTATGTGACGGATATGTATCGTTACCGTCCAGTCGTCAACCAAATTCAGGAAGAACTTTGGGGCGATGGCCCCTATCCGCCCCGCACCATTGTCGAGGTCGATCGCCTCAATCAAGACGACATTGTTGAAGTCGAAGGCACTTTCTATGCGCCTATCGAAGAGTGATGAGGCCGTGGCTTTTTTGAAGTTCTAATTGGCAGAACTTGAAATGGCGGCTCGCCATCTGTGGGGTTGACGTCGAGGCCGCTAACCTTCCTCTCAAAATCAACCCCTCTTCATCTTGCCGCGATCGCTGAATGACTTGATAAGCCAACGATTCTGAACCTGCCAACCGGGTCGGCTATCCAACGATCGCGGCTCTTATCAGTTCCGCTAATCGGTCGTCTCAGTGGCTACTGCCGCGCGGAGCTGTCAGGCGTTAGGCTAGGGGGCAAACTTTCTCTGGGCTTCATCATGACAGACCCGACTAGCTTCTCTCTCTTTCTCGCGGCCGTTGCTGTCATTACGATCACCCCTGGCCCTGACACGTTTTATGTGTTGGGTCGCAGTTTAGAACAGGGGCGA
>CALCPB010000613.1 GCA_937897665.1 uncultured Halomicronema sp.
TTCTGCGGCGATCGCAGCCCCTTGATAGGCCCGTCGAGCCGCTAGTTCGGTGCGTAGCGTCGCTGCCGTTGTCTGCAAGTCTTCGACTTCGGCGCGCCGCTGTTTGGCCTCGGCATCATATAGCTGTCGCCAGTTGGCCGCACTCTGATAAGCCTGGTCGCGTTCCTGACGAGAGGCTTCAAGCTGCTGCTGCAGGGTGCGAATTTCGGTTAGCCAGCGGGTAATTTCCTGAGTCATGATGCTTCTCCGGGGCAAACATAGCCAGCCCGACTCGCCTGGGGATGCTTCATCCTAGAACAAAAGCGCTTTCAGCGGTTCCGGGGTAGGCAACACAATCAGGACTAAAATTGTGAGCGCCAACAGTCCCCACAGATCGCGTTTCTCATCCAGTTCACTCACATCATTGAGGGCCGGTTCATCAATGGCTGGTATAAAGAATAGCAAAACCGCCCAAATCAGCAGTTCACTGTGCACCAGCGTCAGCCCTAAGACCAAAAACCGACAGACTTGACCGATAATCGCGCCGTTGCGCTGCCCATACATGGCGTGCACAATATGGCCGCCATCTAACTGCCCCACCGGAATTAGATTAAGTGCCGTGACGACTAAACCTAAGCAGCCGGAAACGGCCACCGGATGCAGGTGAATGGCACTCTCCATGCCGACTTGACTGCCGAGAGCGAGCTTGCTGAGCAAGGCCAGCGCGATGGAAGCACCCGGATCCAGAGCTTCAAAGTTCAACAGGCTGGCATTCTCCGGCATGGTGACCACTTCGGAATGGGCCAAGCCCCAAATCAGCAGCGGTAGCGCCATGACTAGCCCTGACAGCGGCCCAGCAATACCGACGTCGAACAGGGCGCGGCGGTTGGGCACGGGCGATCGCAGCTGAATAAAGGCCCCAAACGTGCCTAAGAAAAAAGGGATAGGAATGAAATAAGGCAGCGTCGCCTTCATCTTGTAGCGCCGCGCCATCCAATAATGGCCAAACTCATGCAGGCCCAAAATGACCATCAGCGACATCGCGTAGGGCAATCCCTGCAGAAAGAGATTGGGGTCAGCCTGCAGCGATTCTTCGGTGACACCGGCGATCAAGGCCCCGACCATCGTCGTGGTGAAGAGCGTGGCGATCAATAACCCCAGCGCAATTACCGGACGCGTGAGCTTTTCGGGCCGTGCAGGGGCGTCAGCCGTTTTGCGTTCTGGGTTGGGCACGAGGGCAAAGAACGGCTTACCCTGCTGACCCTCTTGAAAAATGACTAAAAAGCGTTTGCCAAAGTTGGCTTCGATATTTTCCCGTACGGTGTCATAGGCCACGGTGGGAGAAGAGCGCAGCTGGCCTTTGCAGATCAGGGCTTGAGCCCGGTACTCAATATTTTGCAGGTAGTAAACTGACCAGGGAAAACAGTGCTGAATGGTGGCTTCTTCGGCCTTGTCGAGGGGCGGCAGGGTGGCTTTTGCAGCGGCGGCTTTGAGGGCGGCAGCGGCAGCGGCGGGGGTGTTACCGCTCGCCTGACCGGCCTTGGGGGGAATGCGCCCCCATTGAATCAGCGTCCAGTACAGCACTGGGCAGAGAATGAACAGCCCCAGTAAAATGCCTACCGGAAAAGGCTCATCAGCGCGATCGCTGACGCTCCAAAAGGCCAACACAAACGCTGGAATCATCATGACCAGCCACAGCATCCAGGTGGGCGTCCGGGTGAGACCCGCAACGCTGCGTTTCACCACGTAGTAGGTAAAGACGCTGAGCAGAAGCAATAAAATCAGCATGTTGATTACAGTCCTGCTCGTCTAACGACAGGCAAGCCACGTTTAGCCCTTAGCGGTGTGACGGCTTGCAGAGATACCCTGATCAAAACTGTTGTCCTTTTGTCCATTGTGCCAAGGGTTAAGCTGGCCGACCAAAGCATAACCTAGAGCCCATGATAGGCTAGACAGCTGTTCAAGAGAATACGCTACGGAAAGCCGATTTTCTTTCCTCAAGCTTAGTCT
The DNA here is from genome assembly GCA_937897665.1 of uncultured Halomicronema sp. Taxonomy (GTDB): domain Bacteria; phylum Cyanobacteriota; class Cyanobacteriia; order Phormidesmidales; family Phormidesmidaceae; genus Halomicronema. The sequence continues at coordinate 1,990 of CALCPB010000613.1, forward strand.
TGCATCGTGAGCACCCAGCCGCTGCCGTGTCTACTAAACAACCGCACCCAATTCTCGACGGTGTCTTTGCCTTTCCCCCTAATCGAGCCACGATGGGCGGCACCGCATACTTCATTGTAGAGAAGGATTCGACCGGTAGCCCAGCCAATCTGCTGATCGACGCCCCGGCCAACGATCCGGCGCTGCTGCAGTTCATTGCCGATCACGGCGGTGTGCGCTATTGGGCCATTACCCATCGGGGGGCGAGCGGCGCGGCGAAATCACTGCAGGCAGCCTGGCAGTGTGACGTGCTGGTGCAAGAGCAAGAAGCGTATCTGTTGCCCGATTTGCCTCAGCTCGTGACCTACCAGGATCACTATGCCTTAGGCTGCCACGGTGAGATTCTCTGGACACCGGGGTATTCGCCAGGCTCAGCCTGCGTGTATCTGGCCCAACACGGCGGGATTTTATTTACGGGCAGACATTTGCTGCCCAACCGCGATGGACAGCTGCAACCGCTCCGCTTCTCTAAAACCTTTCACTGGCCCCGCCAGCTGCGCCAGGTCGAGCGCTTACAAACTCGGTTTACCGCTGATACCCTGGCCTATGCTTGCCCAGCCGCCAATACGGGCTTTTTGCGGGGGCAACGCCTGGTGAAAGCGGCCTACCCCCAACTGCAAGCGATCGATACGGCTCAGCTCAAAGATCACCCGGTACTGCTGTGAAGACCGCTCTGCTTTCATCGCATCAGGATGACTCGTCAGCCGGAGAGGCCGACGGGTTGTCGGTCATGAGGCCGCCCTTTTAGCGTATGGTTATTTCCGTGGTTCGGTCGATCTAGGACAGTTGGTATGGCTCGCTCTAGCGCCCTACGTTATTACATCATTACTCGACTGTTGCTGGCACCGCTGATGATCTGGACCATCACGACGGTCGTCTTTTTACTGCTGCGGGCAACACCGGGTGATCCTATTGATGCGCTCCTCGGCCCCCGGGCGCCAGAGGCTGTCAAAGAGTCGTTGCGGCAGCAGTTGGGGCTCGATGCGCCGTTAATTGTGCAGTATCTGCGATACCTCAGAGACTTGTTCTCGTTTGATTTGGGCACCTCAGTGGCGAGTCAAGGCCAAACCGTTTGGGAAATTATTGGCGACCATTTTCCGGCCACTGTGGAGCTGACGCTCTGTGGCATGTTGGTGGCGGCCAGCGTCGGCCTGACGGTGGGGGCGATCGCCGCCGCTAAACCTAACTCGCCGCTCGACGCCGGGGGACGGCTGTTTGGCATCATCACCTATGCCGTGCCGATGTATTGGTTTGGCATGCTTTTGCAACTCTTGTTTGCGGTGCAGCTGCGGTGGTTTCCCATTGGCACGCGGTTTCCCCTCAGTGGCACCCCACCGGCTGGGCCTACCGGCCTTTATCTGCTAGATAGTGTGCTCATGGGGCGGCCTGATCTATTCGTTACCACCCTGCACCATTTAGCCCTGCCCAGCTTGACGCTCGGTATTTTGATCAGCGGTGTCTTTGAACGCATTGTGCGGGTTAATCTGAAGCAAACGCTGCGGGCCGATTATGTCGAAGCGGCTAGGGCGCGAGGCATTCCAGAATGGCGGATCGTGACGGCCCATGCCCTCAAAAATGCCCTGATTCCAGTGGTCACGGTGCTCGGACTGACCTTTGCCTCTCTCTTAGGGGGTGCCGTCTTAACCGAAGTGACCTTCTCTTGGCCAGGGTTAGCCAATCGCCTCTATGAAGCGATCGCCCAGCGCGATTATCCCGTAGTGCAGGGCCTCATGGTCTTTTTTGCCATGATTGTGGCGCTGGTCAGCATCGCGATCGATCTGCTCAATGCCTATGTCGATCCGCGGATTCGATATTGATGATTGGCCCCGCTGACGGTCTGCTGAGGATGCAGTGAGCGCCGGGTAGACATGGCATCACCGGCATGGCCTGCGCCGCCGCCGATATAGAGATTGTTTGTGCGGGCTGGCAGAACGCGAACCAAGCTTCTAGAATTGCGGTAATTGCAATTCCGTGCTCCCTTCTCCTATGTCTGGTCGCGTTCCTCGCAGAGCCTTAGCGCCTTCTCGGCGTTCCACTCCAGTGGCTTCACGGTTGTTTGGTCAACGACAAATGTGGACGCGCTTAGCTGCCTATCGTCCTCTCGGCGTGCTGGCCAGCATTTGGGTCGGGCTGTTGGCGATTGTGCTACTGGCCTATGGGCAGTTGCTACGCACCCATGTGGATGGCGCTGAAGGCAATCCTGCAGGGGTTGAGGCGTATCCTCACGAGCAGCGGGATGCCGCTGCCTCACCCAACGCCACCCCGGATAAGGCGCAGGCTGAGGAATTAGATCCAGCGGCGGCATTAGAGACCGAGGCGATCGCGGCTAGTGAGAATGAACTCTCATTCTGGACGCTGGTGGCTTTAGTCGGCACCTGTGCGATCGGGTGTTGGCTGCTATCGGTGGTGCTCAAGTCGCCGCGACGAGTCCGCCGCCAAACGTCGCCTAGGCCCAAAAAAACTCGGAAACAACCGCTTTTAGGGGCTCGTCAGCGCGGTCAAGGCCCTGCTCACGCCGGTCAACCAGGGGGCGCAAAAGTGCCCCGCTTAGATGCCTACAATCCGGCTCAACCGTTGATGGCTTCCCCTCAACCCCGACCAGGAACGTCGGCACCGCAGGAGCCGGTGCTACCACCACAATCGCCTCCACCTTCAGACGTGACGGTGGTTTCAGAACAATTTCAGCACCGCTTAGACTGGCCTGATACGAGTTTGGTGAATACGGAAGACGTCCGGCAACGGCGATCTCTCTCCTCCTTTCTGTAGTGGGCGACAGCTGCTTAGGGGGGTGGCAAGTTGAACACTGCGGCTTAGATAATCCGGTTTCTGTTCACCAGCCACCGCCTTCGCAATCCAGCAGTTGATTTAGCGTCTTGAGGGTCGCCTCATCGGCCTCGGTCTGGAGTTTGACCGTGACGGCGACGTTAATTAGTTCCATCCGTAGCCGCATGTAATAGGCGGTCAATACCTCCTGCGGTGGGCTCATTAAACGGGCCTTGGGCACTGGCACAGTGTCAAAGGCATCTTGGGGGCTGTAGCCCAATTTGGCCATCAAGGCAGTGATGACATAACGCTGCTCGGGGCGAGCGACATCTAGCCAGACTTGCATGGGTTGCGTCAGGAGTCGTCGTTGTTCCGCAGTCGTTACTTGTCGCTGTAACCAGGCTTCGGATGTGGAAATTGGCCAGTCAGGGGTTTCCCCATCGACTTTGGCAAAAGCGTGGGCCTCTGCAAACGAGATCGTCCCGTTACCGTCATAATCGGCAGACTCAACGGCATGGCCGAGGCGATCGCGACCGCTGAGTCC
>CALCPB010000614.1 GCA_937897665.1 uncultured Halomicronema sp.
AACCCAAGGTGTTAAAACTACTGGCTGGATTCATCCTTACGATTGTCGCGTTGATGATGCCCCCCACGAGCGCTAAAGCCCAGCTCTGTCAGGCGCCTGTAGACGGTAAATGTGCCCAACATGAATCAGAATTGAATGTGGATCAAGCTGAGTCGGCCTATGTCGTGGCTCGTCTCCCCGACGCCTCAGCTGGCCAAGAAGCCACTCTGGAGTTGACCTACGTCGGCAGCGATGACAACGCCGAGGTGGCGGACACCGAGGCCGCCAACCCGGACGACGAAACCTCGCCTGCTGACGATCCGGCTGCGGCTGACGGCGAGGCGACAGACCCTGAGGCAACAGCGGCAGCGGCCCCTGACACCAGTGTGAGTGCGGTCGTTTACACCGCCACCCAGAGCATCGCCGACGGCCAGGCTCAATTTGAGCTGCCGCTAGCCAGTCTCCCTATCGGGGCCTACAGTATCGACATTATCGCGGGAGACGACGACGTCACCGGCTCTTTTGAGCTGATTGGCAACCCGCCCCGACTCAACAGCGTCGCGGTGTGCAGCGCTTTAGCAGAAGACACCTGTGCGAGCAGCGATGGTCACTATGTAGAGGATTCTGTTGAGACGATCTATGTGACTGGAGCCCCCCAACATATTCGCTCGGAGATTCCCGTGACAGTGGGCATCAGCTATGTATCCGTGCCTGGTAGCAGCAGTGTTTTAAATACGGTTTCGACGACGCTGAGTCCCGGTGCGACAGGATTCAAGGCGGAGGTGCCGTTGCCCGCTCTGGCAGTAGGTAGCTATGAAGTGAGCCTCTCGTCTACGTCTCAAGATTTTTTAGCCCAAACTGACACGTTTGCCGTTTGGCCGAGTTCTGACACTTTGGCCTCAGCTGCTAGCGGCACGCTGTCGGATGACACGACTCAGCTATCGAGCCTCAAGGTGTGTGAGAAGACCCTGACGCCTGAGGAATATGAGGCTATCATCAGCGAACAGGGGCCAGATGAAATGGAAGCGAAGCAGAGCGATCGCTGTGGGGAAGGTCAAAGCAGTTTTGCTGTCGGCACTCAAACCGTCAATGCCGATGTTGAAATCGGTAGCCGCTTTAGTCGTCCCGAAGGCAACTTGCCCCTCACGTTTATCTGGCGTTACTCGCCAGAGCAGAACACTCCCTTTATTGAAATCGCCTCTGGCACGGTCGATGTGACGCCTGACACGGGCACCTATTTGTACACGTTGACGGCTGGCGAAGCGGGATATGAAGCGGGCAATTACGATCTCATCGTGTTTTTAGGCACCAATTCGGCGCGCCCGCTGCGGTATGCCTTCGTGGTGGAATGAATCATCTGAGTTCGTGAACAAGATAGCCAGGGCTTTCTCCCATCGATTGGGGAAAACCCCTCCCGAGGAGAAACGTCACTCCCGTTCTACATCTGAATGGGGGGTAGACAGATGTTCCCGAGGGGCGGGCACCGGCAAGAAGTGGAACGGGGGCTGTCTTCCCGGAGCCCCGGTCAACTATAGTTGCTCAATGTTCTCCATCTGCTTGGTTAATGACTCGGAATTTGTTGGCTCCCCTAGCGGCTCCCCAGGGCGCTTTGCGAATCGCGGCGCGATCGCTCCCCACCACTGGCCCCTGGCTTTCCCTGGTGATTCCGACCTTTAAAGAGCGCCACAACTTGGAGCCGCTGGTCGAGCAGTTGACCCAGCTACTGGATCGTCGTCTCGACGGCAACTATGAGTTGATCGTGGTCGATGATGACAGCCCTGACGGCACTTGGGAGTTGGGGCTGCAGCTGACCCGCCGCTACCCCGCCTTGCGAGTGATGCGCCGACAGGCGGAGAGCGGCCTGTCTTCAGCGGTGATTCGCGGTTGGCAAGTCGCCGACGGGCAGATCTTGGGCGTCATTGATGCTGACCTGCAGCATCCCCCTGAGATTTTGCTGCAGCTGTGGGCCAAAATGCAGCAGGGTGCTGATCTGGCCCTGGCCAGTCGTCATGTGGAGGGCGGAGGCGTCAGCGAGTGGAGCCTGCTACGACGCACCCTCTCGCGCGGCGCTCAGATTTTGGGGCTCGTTGTGCTACCCGACGTGGTAGGGCGCGTGTCTGATCCCATGAGTGGCTATTTCTTAGTCCGGCGAGAGGCGATCGCGGGGCCAATGCTCAACCCTAGAGGTTACAAAATCCTGCTAGAGGTCTTAGGTCGAGGCCAAATTCAACACATTGCCGAAGTCGGCTACGTCTTTCAAGAGCGCACCGCGGGTGAGAGCAAGGTGAGCTGGCGGCACTATCTTGACTACCTACAGCATTTACTGCGGTTGCGGCTGCATCGTCGTCTGCCCAAACGACGCTTGAGCCTGCCCCTGCGCCGCTTTGGCCAATTTGCCCTAGTGGGCTTCAGTGGCCTATTGGTGGATTACTCTGTGTTTTATCTGTTGTTCAGCCAGTGGGGCGTCGGCCTCACGACGAGCAATGTCTTGTCTGCCGAAGTGGCTATTTTCAATAACTTTTTGTGGAACGATGCCTGGACGTTTGCGGATTTATCGCAGCGGCAACGGGGCTGGCAGTGCCGCCTCCAGCGCTGGCTCAAGTTCAACCTGATTTGCTTGGCGGGGCTGGTGCTCAATACCCTGATCGTCAATATCTTGTTTAACCTGTTTGGGGTCAATGCCTACCTGGCTAAGTTGGTCGCGATCGCCCTCGTCACCCTATGGAACTTTGGCGTTAACCTGAAGCTTAACTGGCGGGTAACCAACGTGCAGAAATAATCCCCGAGCCTTGACGCTGGCCAGGCGGATCCGATGGATTTGCCAACATCTCTAGCTCCGCCTGACAGCAGTCTCCCTACCCTTGCTCGTGAAACGTGCTCCTGACCCCCCAGTTATCGTTAATAGAGGGGAGAGCAGTTGTGCCAGTTCAATTAGAATCGGCCTGCGGAGCCCCTTTGCTAATGCACTGAGGATCAGCAAAGGGGCGCCTAGATGTCCTCACTAAAGGGGCCAGCGCTAGATGGGCGCGCCGCACTCCACGGGGCAATTAGCGGCTCACCAGCGTGGGATATGGCGCTTCCACTCGCACGCTGCGACCTGTTTGCGCTGACGTGGTCGCTGCCGTTGCCACCTGCAATGCATAAAGACTCTCGGCGGGTGTGACATAGAGCGGTTTGCCCTCAAAAAGTGCATCCAGTACGCTAGCGGTGTCTTTAGCAAACAGACCCCGGCGAGAGCCGACTTCAATGGGCGTTTCACCTGCCGTCGTGATCAAGGTGCCAGCTTCCCGATCAAAGGTTAAGGCGCCGCGATCGCCTTCCACTTCCATCCACCGTTGTGATCGCCAAGTCTGTTCTCCTTTGGCGTAGAGCACTTCGGCGATCACCCCGTTAGCAAATCGCAACTGAGCGGTACAGCGGCACTGTTTGAAATATCCTGTGAAATCGACTGCGGTGCGATCGTCATACTGAATTTGGCAGAACACCTCATCCACTGCGCCAAATAGATTGGTCAGACGATGCACCCGCGACAGTGCAGCCACCAGTGGAAAGCCGAACTGCTCGACGCAAAAAGTCCATTTTTGCGGCACCGGATTTTGGGGGACGGCGGTGGCGTAGCGCACATAGTGGGGGGTCCCCACTTGCGGCAAATGGGCCATCATCGCTTGGTGCAGGCCCCCTATCAGCTCATTGTGCTCCACGTGGAGCAGCAGATTCTGCTGTTTGGCCAGGGCGATCGCCCGCTGGGCTTCATCTGGGCAGAGCGCTAGCGGATATTCCACCACCACTGCCTTACCGGCCATCAAGGCGGCCTGCACGACGGGGCCGTGGTCGCAGTTGATGTTACAAACGACGACCAGATCGATCGCCGCATGCGCCACTAAGTCTTGCCAAGTGGGGCAGACTGTTGGAATGGTATGGATCTGAGCAAACGTGTGAGCCGTCTCAACCCGATGCCCCCATACGGCCACCACCTGGGCTCGGTCATCGGCCTTAAACGCGGCCGCTCTGGCCTTGGCGACAAAGCCCGTGCCAACCAACCCAACGCGCACCGGCTGCCCGATTCTCTCGTCA
>CALCPB010000615.1 GCA_937897665.1 uncultured Halomicronema sp.
CTTACATTACTGGTGCTGGCAAGCCCTCGCGGCGTAAGCTCCGGCAGGCGACGGGAGCGAAGCAGTTACCCATTGAGCGAATTGCGATGGTGGGCGATCGCCTCTTTACCGATGTGCTGGCGGGCAACCGCTTAGGCATGTTTACCATTCTGGTTGAGCCGATGGTCTATCCCATGGGCAAGCCAGGCAAGTATTTGTTGCGATCGACTGAGGTATGGCTATCGCAACGGTTAGGGGTGTCTTTGCAGGCTACTCGATCAGGCTCTCCTGGTTTATGAGAAGCGTTGTGTGTTGCAATGTCCCTTAACAAAACAATATCTCAGCGAAATATAAAGACAACATTATGAACAGCCCAAATTAGCTCGGGGATCAATCATCATATAAATAAGTTACATGGGGTCAAGCTTAATAAAGACCCTAGATTATAAGAAAACTAAGGGCTGAGGCACTTTCGTTTAGGCGACAGGGTCTCGGCCTTTTAAGATCTGACTTAGCTTTGCCTGGCTGCATATCTGTGGGGAGCAAGCGCAAGCAGCATGCATGGGTGATGCATTGAAACCACATATCGGCGACGCAGTGGTGATCCCGGGGCAGCTCGTCGAAGGTGTCGAGGCCAGCGAAATGGTCAGTAGACGGTGCGGCGACTGTAGGGATTTTCTATCATCCGGAGGTCTTAGGCGGTGCTCAGCCCGGTGGTGGTGATTGTTTCACCTGCCCACCCGTAGTCCAGAGCGCATCATAGCGACAGCAAATTGTGCAGTTGCAGGCAGTCGCCGAGTCCGGTTTGCCGGTGAAACTCCAGCAGAGAATGTCGCAGTGACAGGAGCCAGTAAGCATGGGACTCAATCATCTCATAAAGACTTCTTGAGCAAAACAGGTGAGGGAATGCAGGGAGATCATGGGGCTTGGCCCACATCATCGACCCTGGATTCCAGATCTTGCATCCATGCAACTGGCTGACTGTCGTCTCATGAGAGCGGGTCTTACTGGGGAACCACTGTTAACGAAGGGATATTATCCAATGCCTGAGCCTGGGCATTTTGTTCGCGGGCGTCTCCCATATCGGCCACGGTGGCATCTCGCAGCTGCTCCCGCAAATGGGGCATGACAGCCAGGGCGCGCGTCCAGTCAGGAATCTGTGTGCCCGTCGCATCGTTGAGGTAATCCTCTCCCGCCTGCAAGATCAGTTTTTCAAAGCTTTCCAGGGTGGCTTCTTCGTGGTGGCGATCGTACTCAATGCCATTGAAGCGAGCATCCACAAAATACTGCCGGGTTAGGTTCTGGGCTTCTCGGCGAAACTTTACACTAAGAGCGCGAATGTGGTCACGGGAGATGGCCACCTGTTCAGTTTCGGTCAGCGTTCGCAGCACCGATTTCAGAATATCGCGGCACATTTTCTGTAGCCCCTGTTCTGAAGAATTGCCAAGGGTCTGATGCTTATGCTCAAAAATCCCTAGATCAACCTGGGCAATCCGCTTCCGTGCGATATTGCGATATACCTCTGCTAGCAATCCCACCTCTAGCCCCCAATCGGCGGGAATGCGGGTATTGAGAGCCAGATCACTGGTCAGCGCAAACTCTCCTGACAGCGGATAGCGATAGGAGTTGAGGTAGCGCAGATAGTCGCGGTAGCCAAACAGCTCCATCAGCGAGGTGATGAGAGGCGTGACAAACAGCCGGGTCACACGACCATGCATCTTGCGAGGAGACTCGCTCAGGCGGGTGTAATACGCCTTGCTAAAGGCAATGCCAAACTCGCGCTCAAGTAAGGGAAACAGCAGTTTAAGCGGGTAGGTTTTGTCATAGGTGACAATATCTGCGTCGTGGAGAGCGATCGCCGCTGCCTCTAGCGATGCCACGCCGAGCCCTAACCAGACTGCCCGACCTTTTCCTCGGTGCTGCATTAAATCTAGCCCTTGTTCTTGCAGCTGGGCTAGCAGCTTGGTAATCCGGGGGCCGTTTTCCCACATGACATAGGTCGGCTGGGGCAGCGGCTGAAAGAACTCAACGGCTTGGGAGTATTGATCGACGGAATCAGCGTAGAGACTAATAACGACCGTATTGACAAACCGGCAATGGGCCAACTGATCGCGAATTTGCGTGAGGGCGGGGCGCTCTAGTTCCTCATACAAAGACGGAATCAGCACCGCTGTGGGCAACGATTGACTTACTTCCGTCAGGTGATCGTCTAGTCGATCAACATCACAACCCAGGTCATGAATTGTCGTAATGAGATCTTGCTTGTAGTCCACAAAACCTCTCTCCTCATAGATAACATCATCATTATCAAGGTCTGGGGGAGAAAGGTCTGTCAGAAGCACTACGGCATCACTGACGCTTATCCCCTAGCGCAGCCATCCCTTGAGACGAGAAGCCACCTGCGGCCTTCTCAGCTTGCGCATCGCCTTAGTTTGAATTTGACGAACGCGCTCTCGTGAAAGGTTAAACATATTACCTACCTCTTCCAAGGTGTGCGTTTCGCCCGTAGTCAGACCATAGCGCAAAGTAATGATGTCTTTTTCACGCTCGGTCAGCACCTCTGACAACACACCCGTAATCTCTTTCCGCATCATGGCTTCGCTGATTTTGGCTTCCGGCGTTTGCGTATTGCCGTCTTCTCGCAACTCCATCAGTTCAGTATCTTCGCCTTTACCCACTCGGTGGTTTAAAGACAGCGATCGCCGCCGCACCTGCTGCAAACTCCGCAGCTGATCGGGAGCCATATCTAGGGCTGCCGCCAGCTCCGCTTCCGTCGGATTGCGCTGTAAATCGCGCCGCAGTTCACGGTGGGCTTTTTTCAGCTTGTTGAGCTTTTCAACAATATGAATAGGCAAGCGAATCGTGCGAGCATCGTTGGCGATCGTACGGGTAATGCCTTGACGAATCCACCAGTAAGCATAGGTCGAAAATTTATATCCCTTGTCAGGATCAAATTTCTCCGTGGCGCGATTAAGACCCAATGCGCCTTCTTGAATGAGGTCTAAAAAGGGCACGCCACGATTTAAATAACGCTTGGCAAGCGACACCACCAACCGCAAATTAGAGCGGATCATCCGGCGTTTTGCCGACCGCCCGTGGTGCAGCTTTTGCCTAAACTCGGTTTCTGTCAGGTGGAGCGCTTGAGTGATTTCTGTGCGGGTCGGTGCAACACCATGCTCTTCTACCCAGGTTTCTCGAAATTCTTCTAGCTGCCCGAGAAATCTGACTTGGCGAGCCAGTTCGATCTCTTCGGCAGGTTTGAGCAGGGGATAGCGAGCCATCTCCTTAAAAAAGGCTCCAACGGCATCATCGGTGATCGTTTTTTGATACCCCGGCAAGCCAATTTCTGACAGTGAGTCTTTGGCGGTATATTGCACCGATACTTCCCCCTCTTCACTCCAAGGAACCTCTTCTTTCTGGTTTGAGGATGGGGTATCGGCGGTTGACTCTTCGGTGCTAACAGACCCTAACTCATCATCAGCGAGGCCGACATGAGCTAAGGTTTCGGAATCAGTTTCTGGGGAAATAAAGAAAGCTTCCATAGGGGTAATATTGGGCTTCAAAAAACCTCGCTTTTGTGGCGTTTATACTCGAATTAGCAGCGAAATAGCAACCCATTTTAGAAAATTAATATTTTGATACGGGATCAACGATCGCCCTGCCAAGGGATTGGGCAGTTTTGCCCACGTGTAACGTTTTTCGGGAATTGTTACCGGTTGTAAAACCGAGTGAGTTTTCCACAGGAGAATAACGAAAACATTAAGAGTTTAAACAGCCTTGCAAGGATAGCGGTAAATGCGCAAAATGGCTAATTTTTTTAGTCGTCGATCGCTACACTATAAATTCGATTGATCAAGTGAGGTTGATATTACGACTGAGTCGGTTGAATGGGTAGAAGCCTTAGTTGATTGTGCCGGTGTTCAAGGGCTCTATACGTATCGCCTACCCCCTGGCCTGACGATTGCGGTGGGCGATATTTTAAGCGTGCCTTTTGGTCCACAACAGGTCGGGGCGATCGCCCTGCGGCTGTTAGCAACTCACCCTCAAGCTCTGGCAGAAAACAAGATTCGACCGTTCACAGCGGTGATAATTCGTGGTCTGTTTTCGCCTGCTTATTGGCAGTTGATGACCCAAATTGCCGAATACTATCAAACTCCGCTCATTCAAGTGATTCGCACTGCTTTGCCACCGGGATTGTTGGGGCGATCACAGCGGCGAGTCCGATTGTTGTCAGCGCTTCTACCGCCAGACGCTGCGACCTTTTTAACCCCCGCTGCGGTCTGTGTGCTGACCCAGCTGCAGCAGTCGGCTAACGGCGACTATACCTGGCAATACCTGCGGCAAAAATGTCGGGGCGCTAATCGGGGCATTCAGGCTTTAATCCAGCGCGGGTGGGCCGAGAGTTATTTAGCCTTGCCCACGCCGCCGCAACCAAAGCGGCGGCAGGCGGTGACTGTTATGCAGGTGCCGTCGCTAGAAGACAGCGCCATTACCCGCCGCCAGCATGAGGTGCTGACACTGCTGCAGCGTCAAGGCGGTGACTTGTGGCTGGTAGATGCGCTGCAATATTGCCGCACGACCAGCGCAACGCTGCGATCGCTGGCTCAAACAGGGAATCTCGACATCAAATCCCGAGAAAACCTGCGGCCGTCTGACCGGCTACCGATACTGCCTGATCAGCCAAACATAT
>CALCPB010000616.1 GCA_937897665.1 uncultured Halomicronema sp.
GGCAGCAAAGCCGGATGGGGACCTGGCTAGGGCGACGGCGGCGGCGGGGTCGAAAAGTCCGCCAGCAGTGATTGTCATCTTCGGTGGAGTGATCTTTGTCGGGTTGGGAATTGCCTTCAACCTGATGTGGCTGACCTTGATTGGCGCTTTATTGACGCTGGTCTTGTCTTGGGGCTTGCTATGGCCATCGATAGCCTATTTGTTGGCTGATCTATCACCTCAGCAGAGATCGATCATTGTTGCCCTACCGGCATTTGTGATCGGCCTTTACGGACTCATGGAAGCGACGGGCGTCAATCAAGCCATTCGAGATTGGGGCTTGCCGTTGCGCTGGGATATTTTGGGTGCTTTTGGGGATTTTTTAGGGGCGATCGGGCAAATCTTTGTGGCTTTATTGGCGCTATTTGTAGCTTGGCGGCAATATGTGATTTCCCGAGATTTAACCCTGCAGCAAAATCGGATTACTCAGCAGCAAACGATTGATGCTTACTTTCAAGGTATTTCTGAACTGGTCTTAGACGACGAAGGCCTTCTAGAAGACTGGCCGCAAGAGCGGATCATTGCCGAGGCGCGCACTGCGGCGATTTTGACCAGTATTGATGCGCCCGGGAAAGCCAAAATCATTCGCTTTTTGTCGCGATCGCGTCTCCTCACCCCCTTGCAACGAGACGAGCATCTCGGCCGCCCGATTTTAGATGGCAAGGGGGGCTATGCCGAAGACCGAGAACGTGGGCTGCGGGTGATTAATCTAGGTGCAATTTTAGCCAATGCCGATCTCTCGGGCACCGATCTTCGCTGGACTGATTTGAGCGATGTTAATTTGATTCGGGCCGACCTCACCAAGGGCGACCTAGTGCGCACTAACTTCATTCGGACAATTCTGTATCAGGCTACGCTCAATGAGGCCGATTTGATGGGGGCCACCTTCTTTAGTGGCTCTTACGAAACGGCGTCTCCCCGCAGTCGGGTCACTGCTCCTGACTTCTCAACTGGGGAACAGACTGGGGCCGTAGTCGAAGAGGCAGACTTTTCTAACGTGAAGCGGATGTCAGAGGCACAGCGACAATACTGCTGTCGCTGGGGCGGTGACAAAACACGCTCGACGATTCCCGGCGGCTGCGAAGGGATTCCCAATTGCTTAGGCCGGTAAACAATCTTACGGATAACTCTGCAAGGTATTCGTAAAGAATAGGTAGAACGTCCCTAAGGTCAAGAGTGCCCCTTTAGGCTGAGAACAGGGAACTAATAAGAACAATCCTCCCTCATAAACAAGCAATGGCTCAAGTCGCAATGAGTTCGTTTAGCAACAGGGACTCCCTACGATCACGAGGTCAGCGTGGCGACATTTGCCCCCTTTTGACGGCCTATCAGCCCCTTGGCAGGAAGCATGATTTGCTAGTCGAGCCGGCGCTCATGGCTCCAGTCAGCTCTCAACAAAACTGCGATACTGCATTGCTCTCGCGAGTGAGGCAGTATCGAGAGTTTAGCGAACGGGTATCTCAAAATTCCTATGTGCTCCATTGATTTGTTATACGTATTGCTGACCCATGCCCAAAACTAAAGCACCTGTTAAGAGTCGGAAGAAAGCTGCTGCTACTGCCTCAGAGGCTGAACCGGTACTCTCCCGCAAGGAACAGCGAAAACTTGAGCGCGCGCGTGCTCAAAATCGTCAGGCGGTCATTCAATCCCTTGCTATTGTGCTGGGCATTGCAACCGTCTTAGCCGCAATCGCCAGCTTTGTATTGGAGCCCAAGCTGGGGGTGGCCGCTGGTTTAGCGATCGCCTGTTTAGGGTTGTCCTACCGCTTTCCTCGTTTTGCCCTTTATGGGTTCATTTTCTATTTACCGCTGAGCGGCACCGTCACCTACGCACTCGGTGGCAGTCCGATTCTGCAGTTAGCTAAAGATGCGATCTTCTTTCCTGCTCTGTTAAGAGTCATCTTATTCTGCAAAGAATATAATCAACGCCTTATTTTTCCTCAAGCTATGAGGATTCCTTTCATTATTTTAATGACCTATTGCACAGCTGTTTTGTTGTTTGTTAATGGAGCACAGCAGATTTCAGCACAAGGAGAAATGCCTATTCCGTTAGGAATATTAGGCTTGAAAGCTCTAGTCGGCTATTTGCTACTTATTACATGTATCCACTATCTCATCAGAACTAAGGCTGACCTTTATTTCTTACTGCGTACCCAGGTCGTCTTTATTATTATCTGCTGTGGGCTGGGTTTTGTGCAGTATCTGATGTTGACAACGGGGGTCTGCCCGCCAACCCAGGGGACTGGCGACGAGCTTTTTAAGGCTTCTTTAGAAAGCCGATGTTTTGTTGGAGGTGCCCTCTTATACAGTCCTCAATTTGGGGTGATTCGTCTTCCAGGCACTTTTGTAGCGCCTTGGCAATGGGGTTGGTTTTTGATTTCAAGCACGTTTTTTGCTTTTGGTACTGCCTTCAATGATCGCTCTTTGATATGGCGGGCCGTGGGCATTTCCTCAATGGTGATGGTGGGCGTGATGGCGGTTGTTTCAGGCCAGAGAATTGCCCTGGCCCTTGTCCCAGCGTCAACGATTCTTCTACTTTTGATGACCGGACAACTGCTCAAACCGAAGCGATTTTTGCCGATCGCAATTGGTCTGGCTTTGATTCTTGTGTTTTTGGCACAACAGTATCCAGATGTTTTAAATGATAGCTTTCAAAGCCTAGTTGGTCGGTGGAATGCAGCTCCCCCTACAGATTTTATTCTGCATCAGCTACAGTGGGCCATGAATGAACAACAAGGTTTCTTGGGGCGCGGTTTAGGCAGAGCGACCAATGCTGCTCGTATCTTTGGTAAAGTCTCGCTTGTAGAAACCTACCATTCCAAAGTTTTGTTTGAGATTGCCCCACTGGGCTTAGTTTTACTACTATCGCTGTTTACAGTTTTAGTTGTCACCAGTTTTAAGGCTTATCGATCGCTCAAAGATCCTAGCCTTCGAGGTTACGGTGCCTCCATGTTTACTTTCGTTTTGTTTATTAGCTACTTTCCCTACTATTACCCGTTAGACGTCGATCCGGTGAATGTTTACTACTGGCTAGCAGCAGGGATTGCCTTAAAGCTTCCTGATCTAGATCGCCAAGAGCGGATGAAAGGCGGTTTGGGTAAAAAGCTGTCGAAAAAAGAACTGAAGCAACTCAAAAAATCACAGCAGGCTATTGAGTTTAGATAGGATGAGGTGTTTCTAGGTATAGTGACTGGACCCGAGTGAGCAACCAGCCGCTAATTACTTCAATCAGCTGTTGCTCTCATTACATTCAAAATAATTCTGGCTAAAAATTAGCTTTGGGAACCAAGATTAAATAATGTGGAATAGACAAGACGGCTATTCATCGTCAGGCAAGCTGCCTCACTAAGAATGGGCGTTGATAAAATCCTGATTCATTTATGGATTTGTTTGACCACCATCGCGAAGCGCAAATTGATGCCGAAGCACCGCTGGCGGCACGGATGCGCCCCCGCACGCTGGATGAGTTCATCGGGCAAGATGCTGTGGTCGGGCCGGGACGACTCTTGCGACGCGCGATTCAGGCCGATCAGCTGTCGTCGCTGATTTTTCATGGGCCACCGGGTACGGGTAAAACTACCCTGGCGCAGATTATTGCCAACACCACCAGTGCCCAATTCATCGCGCTGAATGCGGTGCTAGCGGGGGTTAAAGATATTCGCGAGGCGATCGCCCAAGCCCAATCGCTACGCGGTCAGTTTGGTCGCCGCACCATTTTGTTTGTGGATGAAGTGCATCGCTTCAACAAATCTCAGCAAGATGCGCTGCTGCCCTGGGTCGAAAATGGCACCGTCATTCTGATCGGGGCGACGACGGAAAATCCGTTTTTTGAAGTGAACAAGGCGCTGGTCAGCCGATCGCGCGTCTTTCAACTCAAGTCTTTGGAAAAAGGGGATCTATATCGCGTTGTGGATCAAGCGATCGCGGACCCTGAGCGCGGCTATGGCGAACGCTCCGTTGCTCTGGATGAGACAGCGTTAGATCATCTCGTCAATGTGGCTAATGGGGATGCGCGAGCCCTACTGAATGCGCTGGAACTGGCGATCGAAACTACCGAACCGAATGCCCAAGGCACGATTCACATCACGCTGGCCGTAGCGGAAGAGTCGATTCAGCAGCGAGCAGTTCTTTATGACAAAGAAGGGGATGCCCACTTCGACACTATCAGCGCCTTTATCAAAAGCGTGCGCGGTTCCGATCCCGATGCAGCGCTCTACTGGCTGGCCCGTATGGTTTACGCTGGCGAAGCTCCGCGCTATCTGTTTCGGCGGCTGGTGATTTTGGCGAGTGAAGATGTGGGTCTGGCGGATCCCCACGCTGTCACGGTGGTTAATAGCTGTGCCGCTGCCTTTGATCGCGTCGGCATGCCCGAGGGCCGGTATCCCCTAGCGCAAGCAACGCTGTATCTGGCTACTGCGCCTAAATCCAACAGTACGATGGCGTTTTTTGACGCCCTGGCAGCGGTCGAAAAAGAGCAGCAGCGTGATGTGCCCAATCCGTTACGGGATCCGAACCGCGATAAAGAAGGTTTTGGTCACGGTCAGGGCTACCTGTATCCCCATTCCTATCGCGAGCATTGGGTCGAGCAGCAATATCTGCCGTCGGGGCTGCAGGGGCAGGTGTTTTATCAGCCTTCGGAGCAGGGCTATGAGCAGTCGATTCAGGCGCAGGTGGTGCGGCGACGCGAGGCCCAATTGGCGGCCATGGTCGAAGGCACCAGCACACCTAGCTCGGAAGCGCTCACCTATAGTCCGGCCGATCCGGCCCGCGATCGCTGGCTGCAGCGCACGCTTAGCCAAACCGGAGAACGGTTGGGGCAAGTGCGCGATCGCCTGTTTGTCGCCTTAGCGCCCCAGCGGCATCACACCGTGCTTGACCTGAATGCTCGCAGTGGCTTGCTCACCTGGGAGGCCGTGCGCCAGGTGCCCGAAGGTGGGGTGTATGCCCGTGTTGAGGCCGCGCAAGATCTCGCCGCCCTGAGCGAACAGGCCGCGCGCTTGCCTGAACTGCAACGCCCGGTCATTTTTCAAGCCGCGCTGGCAGAGCTGCCAACAGCTTTAGCCAGCGCGGCCCCCAATGTCCATTTCGATCGCCTGGTTGGGCGTCATGTGTTTAGCGCGATCGCCCCAACCGCCGAGTTCATCCAGCCTCTAACGAAGTGGTTGGCCCCCAATGGTCGATTGGCGCTGAGTGAAACGCTGCCCCGTGAGAGTCAGCGGCTGTGGGCACTCTTGCCTGCCGATACGGTTGAGAAGTCCTTGGGCGATCGCTGGCGGCAGGCCGAAGAGGCAATCTACTGCGACCCGCAGAACCGGCGCTTTAGCTGGGATGGCGACACCTTAGCCGCATTGATCGAGGCGGCTGGGCTCACGGTGCAGTGGGCACAAACGGTCGCCGAGCATGACCTGTGGATCAGTCCAGCGCTGTGCGATCGCTGGTTTGACGCGGTGAATCCGGCAAGTTATCGAAGTCGCTTGGCTCCAGCCTTGTCTGACGCGGAGTTGGTCACTCTGGAACGGCAGCTACGGCGAGCCCTGCAAAATCAAACCGTGCCGTGGCGATCGACTCAGCTATTTTTGACCGCAACTCGTTGAGATCAGCATCTGGGTTCGGGATGGCAGTGCCTGCGGGCAAAGGTCGGGGGCAGGGAGACCGAGAATCATTGTCCCCTTTCGGAGGCGTCGGTGAGTCACCCGCATGGATGCAGCCCGACTGATCGTCCCCAACTTATGCTGTCTGCAGTTCTAAAAACCCACTTGCCTGTAAGATTTTGAGGAACGAGGAACCGCTAGCGACCCGCTCGGGTCATGCTAGTATCTGCTAAAAAAATTGCCTGAATTTTTCTATGCTCCTAAAGTTTTGGCTGAATAAGCCCAAAGCATTCGCCAAGGTATGGCAAGAGCGCGGCTTAATAAGTGCAATCCGGGATTCTGTTAATTACCTCAAATGGTTGCAACAAGACCGTAGTCAATATCTCAATTGGATCAACGCTCAGCAGCTAACGGAATCAGAGATCGTTCGGGTTCGCAGCGAAATCGAGCAATGGGACAACGCACCGACCTTTTCAGTCTTGGTGCCTGTTTATAACACCCGACCCAAACTGCTGAAAAAAGCGATTGAATCAGTGCGATCGCAGCTCTACCCTCACTGGCAGCTGTATCTAGCTGATGACTGTTCTCCCTCTCAGGCTACTCAGCGAGTCCTCAAGCAATATGCTGAAGAAGATAGCCGCATCCACGTGATCTTTCTCGAAAAAAATGGCGGCATCTCCAAGGCGACTAATGCGGCCTTAGCAGCGGCGACCGGCGACTATATTGCCCTACTCGACCACGATGACGAATTGGCGATCAATGCCCTTTACGAAAATGCCCTGGTCATTCGTCAGCATCCTGAAACTGACATTCTCTACAGCGATGAAGACAAAATTACCGAGTCCGGTCGTCGCCGCGATCCGTTCTTTAAGCCTGACTGGTCGCCGGAATATTTTCAGGGCTGTATGTACACCTGCCACTTGGGTGTCTACCGCACATCTTTAGTGCGACAGATTGGTGGCTTCCGTTCTGAGTTTGATGGCGCGCAAGACTGGGATCTCATGCTACGGCTGACTGAACAGTCGCAGAAGATTTATCACATTCCAAAGGTGCTTTACCATTGGCGACTCACGGCAACCTCCGTCACCGCTGGCGCTGAGGTGAAGGAATGGGCTTATGATGCAGCGCAGCGCGCCCTCACCGATATGACCCAGCGCAGTTCTTACCCTGGCCATGTTGAGGAACTGGAGGATGCCGGTTTCTATCGCGTGCGCCGCCATTTAGTTGACCAGCCCTTGGTGAGCATCATCATTCCTAGTGCGGGCACACCCATGCCCGAGAGCGATCGGGCCCATTTAGAAAACTGTCTTGAGAGCTTGGTGACTCGCAGTACCTATTCCAACATTGAATTGGTTGTCGTGGATGGCTATGACCTGCCGCCTCAGGTGCTAGACAAAGTTAAAGAAGTGGGCGTCAATTTAGTGCGGTGCGACGAACCATTTAACTTCTCGATGCGGGTCAATCTTGGCGTCAGCCAAAGTCACGGTGATGTCGTCGTGCTGCTCAACGACGATGTCGAGATTCTCACCCCCGATTGGATTGAGGCCATGCTAGAGCTAGCGCAGCAGCCAGAAATTGGGGCTGTGGGCTCAAAGCTATACTTTCCCACTGGCAACATTCAACATGCCGGAGTCGTTTTGCTGCACGGCAATCCCGGCCATGTTTTTTATGATGGCGAGGGGGATGAGCCCGGCTATTTCTTCTCAAATCTGGTCACTCGCAATTATCTATGCGTGACCGGAGCCTGTCTCATGCTCAGACGTTCAGTCTTTGATGAAGTCGGCGGCATGGATGAGCTCTTTCCCCTCAACTTCAATGACGTTGATTTTTGCCTGAAGCTGCATAAGTTTGGCTATCGGAATGTCTTTACCCCGTTTGCTGAGCTAATTCACCACGAATCAGCCTCGCGCCCGCGCGTAGTCACAACGGAAGAACTCACCAACCTGAAAGATCGCTGGATGCCTTACCTCGAAAGTATTGGTGGCGATCCTTATTACAATCCTAACCTGCGCCTAGACGGTTCTTTTCTGCTGTAGCTATTGCTCTGAAGTACGGCAGGTGTGTCGTTGGAGCCCACATCACACGAACCGTCAGCACTCGCCACCATGGCCTACAGCGTCAGCCCTTGATTGAGCTGTTGCACGATCGCGGTACTTTGGTTGGCTTTGACAAACAGGCTGACGAAATTGGTTTCTTTCAAGACATCGTCATAGAGGTTGGCAAACAGTATACGCTTGCGTTTGTCTACGGGCCGCGGGCACAAAGCAGCGTCAATAGTGACAATTTGCTGTCGGTCGCCTTTGGCAATCTCTACGAAGAATTTGATGCGGACAACAGCGTTGATGGCTGGCAGCGGTTTACCCAAACTATTACAGCTACCGACACCACGACTCGTCTGAAGTGCTTGTCCTTGGGCAAGCGCGGCACCTTCGGCGCTAACGTTGATGATGTTTCTGTCGAGACGACAGTAGTACTCGAGCTAGCTTCCATGCTGGGCCTGCTTGCTGTGGGTGCCGTTGCTGCCGGTGGTGCCTTGAAGAAGAAGCAAGCTGCTTAGATGTTCTGAGGCTAGCTCGTCACTGCTCCATGCCCCTCACCATTAAGGTAAGGGGCTTTTGGGTGCGCATGCACCACCAATAACCCTCATGGAGAAACTCGACACAGCCACCTAGTGATTATTGATAAAGCTTGAGCAGGCTGAACATTGCCCCTGCAGACACCATCAAGATATCTACCAAGTCGTATTTTTAGAGATATCAATGTAAAGAGATGTCGCAATTTTGGCTCCCTCATCAGATAGCGCCGCAACAAATACTGCTCTCATAAAGAATATTCTGCTCGAGCCAGATCACTTGCCCCATAGTGGTTTCAAGCTTTAGAAAAAATAATTCGTTCATGACGATAAAATCGAGTTTACCTCAGCTTGAAATCACTCTAAGTCAGACCCAACAGTGATTTGACCGATCCACTGCCCATTTGATCTGCGGCAGTAGTCGTGAATGATTTTCCCTGAACCAACATGCCCCCTAGGGGTATTGTTTTTCCCTGTTCTTATGGCTTAACTAAGGGGAGAGTTTGACAACGGAACATAGGGTTCAGTAACGAAACATCGGGTTCGACAACTTAATGTTTCGTTCGATAACTCGATCACTTCATGGATTATTGTTCAGACTTAAGTTATGTCTAAACTTGCTCTGATTTTTCGCATCGCTAGCGCTATGCCGCTGCTCGCTCTGTTCGCCTGTAGCCCTGCATCTACACCGCCGGTAGAACCGACCGAACCGGCTGCCGAAACCGCTCCGTCTGACGATCAAGCCGCTGGTCAGTTAACCATTCGAGCCAATGGCGAAGATTTTGTGCGCCAGGGCTTTGTCACCAAAGATGATTGGCAGGTCAACTTTGATCATGTCTATGTCACGCTGGCTGAAGTGACTGCCTATCAGAGCGATCCGCCCTTTGATGCCGAAGCGGGAGGGAAGCCGCAAGCGACCGAAACCATCAGCTTAGATGAGCCCACAACGGTAGATCTGGCGGAGGGCGGCGACGATGCCGAGCCAGTTTTGATCACCACAGTGGATGCACCTGCGGGTCGCTACAATGCACTTTCGTGGCAGATGCAGCCAGCGGTAGCTGGGCCAGCGGCGGGCCAAACCATCTGGCTAGAAGGGACGGCGGCGAAGGCGGATGAAACGATCGCCTTCGTCATCAAGCTCGATCCGACTTTGCAGTTTGTCTGCGGCGATTTTGTTGGCGACAATCGCAAAGGCATTCTTGAGGCCGCCGATCAGGCTGACCTCGAAGCCACTTTCCATTTTGACCATTTATTTGGTGATGGTGAAACTGCCCCTGACGATGACATCAACACCGGTGCTTTGGGCTTTGAGCCGCTGGCGGCGATCGCTACCGATGGCAGTCTTGAGGTCGATATGGCTGGGCTGGAGGCGCAGCTGGCCCCTGAAGATTACACGACGCTGATCAACATTTTGCCGAGCTTAGGCCACGTCGGCGAAGGCCATTGTGAAGAAACCACTCTGTCCAATAGCTAAATGAAGCCATTTAAATTGCGGCGAACGGTAATTTTGGCGCTACAAAGGTTAGGGCTAGTGGTCGCGGCGGGAGCCTGCACTCCCTTCGCAGCACTGGCCCATGGAGCTCACGTGCAGTCTCGTACAACCTCTGCCGTGGAGATTCAAGCGGCCTATGATTCTGGCGAACCGATGGCTGCCGCTACCGTGCAGGTCTTTGCGCCTGGTGATCCCGAGACGCCGAGGTGTACGGGGGTGACTGGCGCCGCCGGTCGGGTTGTGTTTGTCCCGCCGCGACCCGGCGAGTGGGAAGTCTCGGTGCGGCAAGCGGGCCACGGCGATATTGCCGTCATTCCCGTTGAGGCTGATGGGGCGATCGCCGCTGGGTTCACTCAGTCGGCGGGGCTCACGCCCCTGCAGCGGGGGGTGGTGCTGGGCGCGGTGGCCTGGGGCTGTGTGGGCACGGCGCTCTTTTTTTTGCGAGGTAAGCGGTAGTGCATATTCCCGACGGTATTTTGCCAGCGCCGGTATGTGTGGCTGGGTATGCGATCGCGGGTGGGGTGACCTGGCTGGCCCTCAAGCGGATCAATCAAACCGTCGATCCCCAAGCCGAGGTGCCCAAGGCAGCGTTGCTGGCAGCGGCCTTTTTTGTCGGCTCTTCCATTAGTTTGCCGGTGCCGCCAGCCAGCGTGCATCTAGTGCTTAATGGCCTGTTGGGAGCGCTGTTGGGATGGTATGCCTGGCTGGCAATTTTGATTGGCCTGCTGCTACAGGCGATTTTGCTGGGGCACGGGGGCTTAACCACGCTGGGGGTAAATGCGGTGATGGTGGGGGTGCCAGCCCTG